>DAIPZN010000050.1:0-32034 GCA_036782195.1 Cyclobacteriaceae bacterium
AGTTTGGTTGCTGCTCTTCCTATTGGAAAATTCAGGCAAACATTGGCTATTTCCCATGACGCGTCAGACGGACATTGGGCAAACTCCGACTTCGAAGTAAGTAATGTTTTTTATGAAGCCGGCTATCAGGTAAATGACCGTCATGAGCTGAGAGCAATGGGGGGCTATACAGACCGGACTTTTGGTGCAAATGGATTCTATACTAATGCTTTTCCTGAACAATGGGAAAGCATACAGACAGCTTTGGCCGCCCTGTCACACAAATATCAGATAGAAAGGTTCAATGTGCAGACTAGGGCATATTGGAGGAGTAACTGGGATGAATTTAGACTCAGGAGGTTTGAACCGGCTTTTTTCACAAATAACCACCAATCACAAGTACGTGCGCTTGAAGTCAACGCTGCTTACGATAGCAAATGGGGAACTTCAGGATTTGGTGTTGAAGGAAGACAAGAAGGGATAGAGAGTAACAATCTCGGTGTGCGAAACAGGAGTTTTTTAGGTGTTTTTGCTGAGCACAGAGTTGTATTTAAAGAAAACTGTGACCTTAGGGCGGGACTCTATTCCAATTATTACAATGAATATCAGTGGAAACATTTTCCGGGTGCAGAGCTAGGGTATCAGATCAACCGGTATAACAGGATTTATACCAATTATGGTGCTAGTTTTAGAATCCCGTCTTTCACTGATTTATATTATGAAGACCGTAGCAATGTAAGCAATCCAAACCTTTTACCAGAAGAAGCTCAAAATATAGAGATAGGTTGGAAATATGGGAAAAGTAAGTTGATAGGGGAGTTTGTGTTGTTCAACAGGACATCCAAAAACCTTATTGACTGGAATCGGGAACCAAGTACACAGCAACCCAATCCAAATCGTTGGACACCCAGAAATGTATCTTCAGTGGCATTTTTGGGAACCGAATTGGCGATTGTATACAAACCGGACTTCGGTTCAAAATCAGCTTTATTAAAAGAATTGAATCTTAGCTATAACTACATCAAGGCCAATCTTGATCAAGCGGAAGGAGTAGAGTCCAGATATTCCCTCAACAGCTTGAAACAACAACTGATTTTTGGTGGTCAAGCAGAGTTTTTTCAAAAGGCTGAACTGACTATCAAAGGGAGGTATCTGGAGAGAATGGCAATGGATCCATTTTTTGTCTTAGACTCCAGGCTAGATTTCAACAGATTGAAAACGTACGGGTTGTTTGTGGAAGTCTCAAACATTACCAACACTGATTATGTGGAAGCAGGATTTGTTCAGATGCCTGGAAGGTGGGTAAAAGCAGGGTTTATGATTAGGATTGATTAATGCTTTGCTCAAATCTTTAAAATGCTGCATAAAGGATAGGCTTTCACCTTTGCATCCTTTTTTCAAGGGTGAGGAATTTTAGTAGCTTTACTTTAGAAATAAATCCAGATAGCACATGATAGATACATCAGGAATCCAAGCTGCATTAAAGCGACTTGGGGTACAAAAACAAAATGATGGCACATCCACTGGCCAAAAATGGATCAGTGGTCCTGCTACTTTTTCTTCTCATTCCCCAGTGGATGGAAGCAATATAGGTTCGGTGACAATTACAGATAGTGCCACTTATGAAGCTGTAATTGAAGAGGCACAAAAAGCTTTCAAAATCTGGAGAGAATTTCCAGCACCAAAGAGAGGTGAAATTATCCGTCAAATGGGTAATGCTCTTAGGGAAGCCAAAGCTGACCTAGGCATGTTGGTATCATTTGAAATGGGTAAGTCCTTACAGGAAGGACTGGGCGAAGTTCAAGAAATGATCGATATCTGCGATTTTGCTGTAGGGCTTTCCCGTCAACTATATGGTCTGACAATGCATTCAGAAAGACCAGGACATCGGATGTATGAACAATGGCATCCTTTGGGAATTGTAGGAATAATCTCGGCATTCAACTTCCCTGTCGCAGTATGGTCGTGGAATAGCATGATTGCATGGGTTTGTGGCAATGTCTGTATCTGGAAGCCTTCTGAAAAAGCTCCACTGTCTGCTATAGCCTGCCAGCATGTCATCAACAAGGTGCTTCGGGACAATGCGTTGCCAGAAGGCATTTCTTGTTTGATCAATGGAGACTATACAGTCGGCAAAATGATGACTGAAGACAATAGAGTTTCTTTAATATCGGCTACCGGATCGACTCGTATGGGTAAAGCAGTAGGTCAGGCTGTAGCCGCTAGACTTGGTAAATCCCTATTGGAACTTGGAGGAAACAACGCCATTATTGTAACTGCAGATGCTGATCTTGATATAGCAATAAGAGGAGCTTTATTTGGTGCAGTGGGGACAGCTGGCCAAAGATGTACTACTACAAGAAGACTCATTATCCACAGCTCCATATATGATCAATTTAAAGGAAGATTGGTGGCTGCATTTTCAAAATTGGTGATTGGCAATCCACTTGACGAGGGCAACCATGTAGGTCCACTTATAGACAAAGAAGCTGTAGCTGCATATCTGAATGCTATAGAAAAAGTCAAAAAAGAGGGGGGTATCCCTGTGGTTGAAGGGGGTGTTTTGGAAGGTGAAGGATATGAGTCTGGCTGTTATGTGAAGCCTTGTGTAATCGAAGCACAGCCTAGTTTCCAAATGGTCAAAGAAGAGACTTTTGCTCCCATAGTCTACTTGATGAAGTATGAGGATCTGGAAGAAGCAATTTCTATCCAAAATGATGTTCCTCAAGGACTATCCTCCGCTATTATGACTTTAAATATGAGAGAAGCTGAACGCTTCTTATCAGCTTCAGGGTCAGATTGTGGGATTGCTAATGTAAATATCGGGACTTCAGGCGCGGAAATAGGCGGCGCTTTTGGTGGTGAAAAAGAGACTGGTGGAGGGAGAGAATCAGGATCTGACGCGTGGAAAGCCTATATGCGAAGGCAGACTAACACCATTAATTATAGTACAACTCTTCCTTTAGCACAAGGAATTAAATTTGAGATCTGATATGTTTCAAATCATCCCACCTTCGGCAGTAGGCTTGATTGTGGGATGATTATTTAATCGAAATGTGATTAAATTAATGAGATTCATTTTCAGCTTGTTAATATTGGAACACCATTTTTTTTATTAGGATTACTTGCAACCAATTAAATATAATTTACCTTTGCAATCCGTTTCAATGGCAAATGGGAGTTTAGCTCAGCTGGTTCAGCGCATCCCGTCTTAAAACGGGAGGGTCGGGTTAGTTGAAGATTGAAAATATTGGGAGTTTAGCTCAGCTGGTTCAGAGCATCTGCCTTACAAGCAGAGGGTCGGGGGTTCGAATCCCTCAACTCCCACAAATGCCCCTTAGTCGGGGCAATTTTTGTTTTATGACGTTCTACTTTTACATTCTCTATTCTGTATCACTGGATAAATACTACTTGGGCCATACTTCCGATACCCTGGAAGAAAGGTTACGTCGTCATCTTTCAGATCATAGAGGTTTCACCAGTAAGGCAAAGGACTGGCAGGTGGTTTACAAAGAGGGGTTTGCCGACAAATCCGAAGCCTACAGACGGGAGCTTGAAGTCAAATCCTGGGAAAGCAAATAGAGAATTGCCGAGCTTATTGCACAAGTTTAGCCCAGCTGGTTCAGAGCATCCCGTCTCGACGGGAGGGTCGGGGGTTCGAATCCCTCAACTCCCACAAATGCCCCTTAGTCGGGGCAATTTTTGTTTTATGACGTTCTACTTTTACATTCTCTATTCTGTATCACTGGATAAATACTACTTGGGCCATACTTCCGATACCCTGGAAGAAAGGTTACGTCGTCATCTTTCAGATCATAGAGGTTTCACCAGTAAGGCAAAGGACTGGCAGGTGGTTTACAAAGAGGGGTTTGCCGACAAATCCGAAGCCTACAGACGGGAGCTTGAAGTCAAATCCTGGGAAAGCAAATAGAGAATTGCCGAGCTTATTGCACAAGTTTAGCCCAGCTGGTTCAGAGCATCCCGTCTCGACGGGAGGGTCGGGGGTTCGAATCCCTCAACTCCCACAAATGCCCCCTAGTCGGGGCAATTTTTGTTTTATGACGTTCTGTTTTTATTACCGTCTTTCCTTCAAAACCGGATGCTTAATTTACTATTGAATAAAAAACTTAACCAAGCGTTGAAAATCCCTGATCTTATCAATTGCCTTGCAAAACTTATTTAGTCAAAATGATTCTATTCAATATTCATCATTGATTTCGATCCAATAACCATCAGGATCTCGTATATAAATTTGTTTGATTCCGTCTGGCCTGATATTGATTTGATTTTTATTGCCTGGCCAATCTTCAAATTCAACATTCTGCTTATTTAAGTTAGCAATGAAGTCATCCATGTTTTCCACGCTAAAGCAAAGATGATTGATTTTATTGATGGTGATTGGTTCCCATGGTGCCTCAATGAGGTGTAGTGCTACGCTATTGCCAATATTGAACCAAGCGTGTAACCCATCTTTGAAGGGTTCATCTATTTCTTCAAAACCTAAAACTTGATTGTAAAATTTGCTACTTCTATCTAGTTCTTGTACATATACCGCAATATGGGTAATCTTTGTCTGTGCCATGGTTATGGTGCTAGAGGCTAATAAAACCCAGATTAAAAATTTGATTTTTCTCGTGTTTTTCATGTCAGATTGGGTTTAGATGATTCAATTTAGCCATTTCATTTCAGTAAAGCCCTCTAATCTTGATTTCCTGCCAAATCTTTATTTGAATGGGAAAGCAGCAATTGAGTAGAAATAAAAAGGGGTTGACCAATTTTGGTCAACCCCTTAATAGCATTCAAATTGGCATCATTGTGATTTTGGAGAAAAAGCAAGTTTTGAAGCTTCGTCAAATAACCCTAATGCCTGAAGATAAACTTCATTAATGTCATTGATGACTCTATAAAATGCATTGTCATCATAAATGTTCCGGCCCATATGGGCTTTAAGCAAAATTTTGAGGTAATCTTTAGATTTGCGGTAATCTTTCTCTTCAAATTTCACTTTGTTTTTCTCCCCAACTTTAATTAGTGCTTGAAGCATTTCTTCAGAAATCTGATAGTTTTTGTAGTATTCTTCAAAGGTCATGTTATCAAACTTCTTTTTATTCTTGTCAAGGTAGTCTAAGATAAACTCACGTGCAGCATCTGAGCTAAACAACCTGTTGACATAAGGTGAAGCCATGGTGGTGTCTAGGGGAACAAAGAAATCAGGCATGATTCCTCCTCCGCCATAAACAGTCCGGCCTGCCTTGGTTTCATATTTAAGGCTGTCGTTGAATTTTACACTGTCCGCTGAGAAAAACTCACCATGTTCAAATCTATTGGTCCAGTCACTACTGTAATCTTCATCTTTACCGTATGGTTTTTGGATAGATCTGCCTGAAGGGGTATAATATCTGGCTATGGTTAGCCTGAGTTCAGCTCCATCTGAAAGGTCAATTGGCATCTGTACTAGACCCTTGCCAAAGGATCTCCTTCCTACAATTAATCCTCTGTCGTTGTCTTGAATGGCACCAGCTACGATTTCTGAAGCAGATGCACTTCCTTCATTGATCAATACGATGACAGAACCATCTTCAAAAAGCCCAGGTTTAATGGCGTAAGCTTTTTGATTGTAGCGGTTTAATTTACCTTGCTGCGAAACGATAAGGGAATTTTCACTTAAAATTTCATCTGCCATGTTGATCGCCGCACCCATATACCCACCTGGGTTTCCTTGAAGATCTAGGATGAGTTTGGTCATTCCTTGGGTTTTCAGATTAGCTACAGCTTTTCTGAATTCTTCGTGGGTTGTTGCTGCAAATCTTGTCACTTTGATGTAGCCGACATCTTTATTGACCATGTAAGTGGCATTGATACTGTACTGAGGTATTTTGTCCCTGATGATTTCGTAAGCAATAAGGTCTTTCTGGTTTTTTCTCTTGATGTCCACACCCACTTTGCTGCCTCTTGGGCCTCGGAGCAAATCAAATACATCTCTATTGGTAATACCGGTACCTGCCACTGTCTTTCCGTCAACCTTAATGATTTGATCTCCAGATTGGATCCCCAATTTTTCAGAAGGACCCCCAGTTAAAGGAGCCACAACATAAATTGTGTCGCGGATAATGCCGAATTCTACGCCGATTCCATCAAACTCTCCATCAAGTTGGGACTTGGCAAGGGTAGCATCCCTTGCAGGAATATAGCTTGAATGCGGGTCCAATTTGTCCAGCATTTTCTCAATACCATATTCCACAAGTTCATTTGTGTTGACACTGTCAACATAATCTCTGTTGATGTAGGTAATGATTTCCTGAAGTTTGTAAATGGCGGCTTTTAAATCGTTTCGATCAGTTTTTGGTTCGGCAAATGTTGCTCCGATCCAGATTCCGGCCGAAATGGCCAAGGCTAAAATTATTGGAAGCCTGATTTGCTGCTTGGTATTTTTGATTTCGCTCACGTTATCTCCTCAATTTGTAATAAATGAATTTCAGTAATGGAAGTTGATAAATATAACTTTTAACAAGCTTTGGGGGTATTTCGTTTTTATAAACGCAAGAAATTCAATTTTGATAAGCTTATTCGCTCTATTTAGGTAAAATAATTTAATTTTGTGGAATGTCCGCGCCTAAAGATATCCATAATTCTTTCATTCGAGATTTGGTTTCCGAAAACTATGTTTTTGCGGCGGTGCTACATTATTTTGGGATTAGTTTCTTTCAATACGAGTTACAGTCTTTAGATGAAGTTTGTAGACGTTTTAAAGTAAATCCTGCTGTTTTAATTGCTGAGCTGGAGTCCTGGGCCGCAAGGAAAGAACCTACTTCAGAAGAGCTTTTTCTACATCCCATAGAAGTATTGGTGGCCTACCTGAAAAGGAAGCATTATTACTTTGTGAGGCAGGAATTACCTTTTTTGTCGGACATGGTTGCTGGTATAAAAGAGGAAAAGGAATATGCAGCAATTCTTGCGGATCTGAGAATGATGTTCCCTTTATTCGTTGAGGATTTTATCCATCATATCCATGAAGAGGAAAGCCGTCTTTTTCAGAGGATTAAACTTCTCCATGAAATAGAGAGTGGTGAATACCGGTTGGGTGACGCACTTCAAATTTTAAACAACAACCCCATTTCGCAATTAGCCGAAGCACATGAGGCACATGATGATGAAATGGAAGGAATCAGGTTATTGACAAAAAATTATTGGCTTCCACTAGACGCTCCGATAAGTATGAAGGTCCTTTATCATGAGCTTCAGAATTTTGAGAAAGAGCTTGTTATGCATGCCCAGATTGAAGATCAATTGTTATTTCCAAAAGCTGTAGAATTAGAAAAAGAGGTCCTTAGGAAAGTCAATAAACAAATCCGAAGCAACTGATGGGAAGGATCATTGCCATTGATTTGGGAACCAAAAGAACAGGAATTGCAGTTACGGATTCATTAAAGTTGGTTGCAAACCCCCTAGATACGGTCGAAACATCCCAGTTGGTAAATTTCCTACAGGGATATTTTCTTAAAGAGGATGTAGAAACAATCGTGATAGGTTATCCCAAAATGCTTGATGGCAAACCCAATGAAATGACACCTCGGGTCATCAGTTTGAAGGATAGGTTGTCCAAACTCTTCCCTGAAAAAAAAACAGTGCTAATTGATGAACGCTTTACATCAAAAATGGCCATGAGAACCATGATAGATATGGGTTCAAAAAAAAAGGATAGAAAGGAAAAATCCGGTAATCTGGACAAAATTAGTGCTGCAATAATATTACAATCTTATCTTGAACAATTATGATTTACCCTATAGTTGCCTATGGCAACCCAATACTGAAGCAAGAAGCTGAAGAAATTGTTGAAGGATCAGACCTCAAACAATTGATTCAGGACATGTATCTTACAATGGATCATGCTAATGGTGTGGGGTTGGCAGCGCCGCAGATCAATAAAGGTGTCAGGCTTTTTGTCATAGACAGCTCGCTGATGCTAGATGAAGATGATACGGAGAAAGGCATCAGAAGAACATTTATCAATCCTATTATTCTTGATGAGTATGGGGATAATTATGGTTTCGAAGAAGGGTGTTTGAGCATTCCTGATGTCAGGGCAGAAATCATCCGCCCTGAAAAGCTCACTATTGAATACTTTGATGAAGATTGGAATTTGAGAGAAGAGGAATTCTCTGGGATGACAGCAAGGGTTATCCAACATGAATACGATCATTTGGAAGGGATTTTATTTATAGATTATTTAAAAGGTCTGAAAAAAAGGATGGTTCAAAGTAAACTGATTGATATAAGCAAAGGCAAAATCCCTACAGATTACCGTATGGTCTACCCGCTGAAGTAAGATAACATGAGTCCTTCAAATCTTTTTATAGCACTCGTTCAGACTGATTTATACTGGAAAGACAAAGTTGCCAACTTGGCAATGTTGGAAGAGAAAATATATCAAATTTCAGAGCATGTAGATTTGATAGTGCTTCCAGAGATGTTCCCTACAGGTTTTACCATGGATACAGTGGAGGTAGGAGAACCTATGAATTTCACCGTTACCAAATGGATGAAGCAAATGGCCTTACATACAGGGGCTGTAATCACTGGCTCAGTAATCATTACAGAGGACGGTAAGCATTATAACAGGATGCTTTGGGTCTTTCCAGATGGACAGATTAGCTACTATGACAAGAGGCATCTTTTTAGAATGGCGGGTGAAGACAAGCATTTTTCTATGGGCAAAAAAAAGGTGGTAATTGAGCTGAAAGGCTGGAAAATATCCCCTCAGGTATGTTATGATTTACGTTTTCCAGTTTGGTCAAGAAATGTTGCCGAAAGAGGTGAAATGGCTTATGATGTATTACTAAATGTGGCCAGTTGGCCAAGTCCAAGGGTTATTGCATGGGATATTTTATTGAAAGCTAGGGCTGTAGAAAATCTTTGTTATGCCATAGGTGTCAATAGAATTGGAGTGGATGGCAACGATGTGGCATATTCTGGACATAGTGCAGTTTATGGCTACAAAGGCGAAACCATAGCAGATTTGGGTGAGGGGGAAGGTATTGTTATTGTAGAGTTGAACTACAGGCAGTTAGCGGATTATAGAGAAAAGTTTCCTGCTTGGGAAGATTCTGATCGATTTGAATTATTGGAATAAAATCTCCTTTTTTTGACCATTCAAGCCCTTCTTGTACCGCTTTTAAATAAAATGGGTTTTTCCTTTTACCATAAATCTTCTATTACTCATTGCAGGTTTGAAACTGCAGGAATTTACTTAATTTAGCCCCGTTTTTAGCTGACCTGCAGTATTGGCTAATGTTATTTCACCATTTTGAATCATCAACTAACTGAATATAAAAATGACCACTAAAACAGCAAAAATTCTTTACACGCTGACTGACGAGGCTCCAGCATTGGCTACTTATAGTCTTTTGCCAATTGTTAAAGCTTTTACAGGTTCGGCGGGTATAGCTGTAGAAACCAGGGATATTTCACTATCCGGAAGAATTATTTCTCAGTTTCCGGAATTTCTTACTCCAGCCCAGCGCATCAGTGATGACTTAACTGAATTGGGAGAGATCGCTAAAACACCTGAGGCAAATATTGTAAAACTTCCGAATATCAGTGCTTCGATGCCTCAGCTAAAAGCTGCAATCAAAGAATTACAGGCAAAAGGGTACCAATTACCCAATTATCCGGATGAACCAAAAAATGACGAGGAGAAGGCAATCAAAGCCAAATATGATAAGGTAAAAGGCAGTGCGGTCAATCCAGTTTTGAGAGAAGGGAACTCTGACAGAAGGGCACCATTGGCTGTAAAACAATATGCGAAAAACAATCCTCATAGCATGGGTAAGTGGGAGGCAACTTCAAAAACCCACGTTTCAAGTATGCAATCGGGAGACTTCTATGGAAGTGAATTGTCCCACACTATGGGGAAAGCCGGAGAGGTATGTGTGGAGTTGACCACAACTTCAGGAGATACTAAAGTGCTTATCCCAAAACTGAAACTTCAGGAGGGCGAAATTATTGATGCGGCTGTACTTCGGGTAGAGGAACTTGTAAAATTTCTAAACGAAGCCATCATTGATGCAAAAGCCAAAGGAGTATTATTTTCACTTCATATGAAGGCAACCATGATGAAGGTGTCTGATCCAATAATTTTTGGACATGCAGTGAAGGCCTTTTTTGCTCCTGTTTTTGAAAAACATGGCAATACCTTAAAAGAACTTGGTGTTGACGTCAACAACGGTTTTGGAGATTTGCTAGGTAAAATTGCGACACTTCCAGAAGAAAAGAGAACTGAGGTGGAAGCAGATATCGCATCTTGTCTTGCAGAAAGACCTGATTTAGCAATGGTGAACTCTGACAAAGGGATCAGCAATTTGCATGTGCCAAGTGATGTTATCATCGATGCATCTATGCCAGCGATGATCAGGACTTCTGGTCAGATGTGGAACAAGGAGGGAAAGCCTCAAGATACAAAAGCAGTCATCCCTGACCGTTCTTATGCGGGTGTATATCAGGAAACTATAGATTTTTGCAAGCAGCACGGGGCTTTTGATCCTGCTACAATGGGAAGCGTACCTAATGTGGGCCTGATGGCTCAAAAAGCTGAAGAATATGGCTCGCATGACAAGACTTTTGAATTGCCGGAAGCCGGTAAAGTTAAAGTTATTGACGATGCCGGTAATGTGCTTATGGAACATGAAGTCAGCCAAGGTGACATCTGGAGAATGTGTCAGACCAAAGATGCACCTGTACAAGATTGGGTCAAACTAGCCGTTAACAGAGCCCGTGCCACCCAAGTGCCTGCAATATTTTGGTTAGATGAAAAGCGTGCCCATGACAGAGAATTGATCAAGAAAGTCAACCAGTACCTGCAAGCTTACGATGTTTCAGGCTTGACCATTAAAATTCTTTCTCCAGTAGAAGCTACTCGCTTTTCTTTGGAGCGAATGAAGGCTGGTCAGGATACCATCTCTGTTACAGGTAATGTTCTTAGAGATTATCTAACTGACTTATTTCCTATTTTGGAGCTTGGAACTAGTGCCAAAATGCTCTCTATTGTTCCTTTAATGAACGGTGGTGGATTGTTTGAGACTGGTGCAGGGGGTTCAGCACCAAAACACGTCGAGCAATTCCTAGAAGAAAACCACCTGCGTTGGGACTCTTTAGGAGAATTTCTGGCTTTGGCTGTTTCTTTAGAACATCTTTCTGAAACCTTTGACAACAAACGAGCACTTGTCTTGGCGCAAACACTTGACCTGGCAACAGGAAAATTCCTCGAGCAAGACAAGAGCCCTTCTAGGAAAGCTGGTGAACTTGACAACAGAGGAAGTCATTTCTATTTGGCTATGTATTGGGCAGAGGCACTTGCCTCACAGGATCAGGATCCCGCTCTAAAAGCTGTTTTTGAGCCTATTTCAAAAGAATTCTCTGAAAATGAGAAGCAGATTGTCCATGAGTTGAACAGTATACAAGGCTCAGCTGTAGATGCAGGTGGATATTATAGGTTTGATGAGGAAAAAGTCTCTCAGGCCATGAGGCCAAGTCAAACGCTGAATACAATTCTTGCAAAGATTAAAGCATAGCAAAAAGCAGCCTTCGCGGCTGCTTTTTTTTTACTCCCTATTCTATTGTGGCACATCCTTAAAACGCCAAGGGGGAAGTTGAAAAAGTTTCAAGTAAAGTTTGAGCCGCAATCGATTGTAAATTGGGATATTCTAAGAAGGATGTTTTCCAGCTATTATTTATTTTGGGGAGCAAGATATTATTGGTATTTTTAGACAAATTTTAAGATACCTCCTTCCCAGGATGGTTGACCAGACCACATATGTGATCAAACCTATACAACAATAAAAACAATAATTATGAGCAAAATCAAAGTAGGAATCAACGGTTTCGGAAGAATCGGAAGATTGGTTTTCAGAGCTGCACAACAAAGAGATGACATTCAAATTGTAGCCATTAATGATCTAATTGATGTGGATTATATGGCATATATGCTCAAGTATGATTCCACACATGGTAAGTTTGAAGGAGATGTTGAAGTTAAAGACGGAAAATTAATTGTCAATGGTAACCCAATCAGAGTTACTGCAGAAAAAAGTCCTGCTAACTTGAAATGGGGTGAAGTTGGTGCAGATTATGTCGTTGAATCTACAGGTATATTCCTTACCAAAGATACAGCACAAGGCCATATTGATGCAGGTGCAAAGAAGGTAATCATGTCTGCTCCTTCAAAAGACGATACGCCAATGTTTGTAATGGGTGTAAATGAAGACACTTACACTTCTGATATGGTTTTTGTCTCTAATGCTTCATGTACTACAAACTGCCTTGCGCCAATTGCAAAAGTATTGAACGATAACTGGGGCATCGAAGAAGGTCTTATGACTACAGTTCATGCTACTACAGCAACTCAAAAGACAGTGGATGGTCCTTCAGCTAAAGACTGGAGAGGTGGTAGAGGTGCTAGCCAAAACATTATCCCTTCTTCAACTGGAGCTGCTAAGGCCGTAGGTAAAGTAATTCCTGAGCTTAACGGCAAATTGACAGGCATGGCTTTCAGGGTCCCTACCCCAAACGTATCGGTTGTAGATCTTACCGTTAGATTGAAAAAAGGTGCTTCTTACAAAGAAATCTGTGCGAAAATGAAAGAAGCTTCAGAAACTACCATGAAAGGTATTTTAGGTTACACAGAAGATGCGGTTGTTTCTACGGATTTCAATGGTGACTCCAGAACCTCTATTTTTGATGCTGATGCAGGAATTCAATTGAGCGAAACTTTTGTTAAAGTAGTCTCTTGGTATGACAATGAGTGGGGCTATTCAAATAAAGTAGTTGACCTATTGGCTTACATAGCTAAGAAATAATAAATTATTTAGTGTTGATTGATTTGAAAATTGGGGGCCACTAGGCTCCCTTTTTTTATATTTTTTCAACTTTTTTGCATTATTCTCCCATTTCCACGTTAAAGATAGTGTTGTCACCAATTCACAATTCATGTTTCCTTATGTTTTAATTTGGTTGTTGAGCATTAATATTTCTGTCTATTTTGGTCAGTCGAGAGAAAAACTAATGGCGGCCAACTTTACTCCGACACGAGTTTCAACCGATACGATTTACAACAAAACCATTCCAGATGAGATTTTCTTACCTGCAGTAGAGGCTTTGTCTTATTTTCCGGATTTAAAAGATGTGGACATTACTTTTGCCTACAAAGATAGAATTAGGGGTTCGGTGATGCAGGCGCAGCCGAGGATCCTTTCACTTTTTGTTGATGAAAAAGAAAACCGGAAATATTTGATCAAAATCAGTAGGGCCTTGTTGTATAGGGATGGTACAGTTGTTCCTATAGAAGAAGTCCCCCATGAAGCATTAGTTGGTTGGTTGGGGCATGAATTGGGGCACATCATGGATTATCTGGAAAGGAGTACAGCGAATATTATGTATTTTGGCGCCAAATACTTGATGAGCAAAAAACATGTGATGCAAGCTGAACTTACAGCCGACGGATATGCCATTGAATGTGGTATGGGACACCTCATTTTGGCGAACAAAAATTTCATCTTGGAGAATGAAGGTTTTGAAGATGGGTACAAAGACAAAATCCGAAACCTTTACATGTCTCCTCTTCAGATCCTAACATTGCAGGAAGGAATGGAACCTTTGGAAAATTGAGCTAGGGCATTGCCCAATTTTTGGAAACCAACTTTCCCTCATGGTAGCAAAAAATGGCAGCGGTATGATATGCCGCTCCAAGATGTAGGTATTTCAGCTCTGTGACAGAAATCCGAAGTAAAACAAAGTTTTCTTCTACTGTTTCTGCTTGATATATTCCCCTCAGTTGCATGTCTTTTGAGCCAAGACCTGAGTCAGGCAATGTCAAACCATACGTTTTTTTTGCTTCTAGTGAAAGTTGTTCGAGCGCTGCCGCTGATTGGTGGTTTTTGTGCAAAATATCACCCCTCCCTTTTAACCTTAGCTGAATTTTGCTTTTTGCACCATACACTGATAATGAAACAATGGGATTAGTTTGAATTTGTCTCACTTTGTCCGAACGGAAATCTGTGTGAATGTAGATGAGATGTTTGGTTTGGGCCACATCCCTCAGCACAACAGCCCTAGATTCGGCTTCATTTGCTGCGTTTACGGAAGCCAAATGTAAATACCTGAACTCACCATTGTTTTGTTGGGCGCTCTCGGTTAAGGCCTCCCAAATCGCTTGTTCTAAGGATTCCAGATTTAATGCTTCTTCCACAACATTAAAGGTTGGTCACATTTTCTTTTTTTACATAAGCCCGTTTCTCTCCCCATTGTACTTCATACCAGATATCTTTAGAGGATTTGATGACCACTCTATGACCTGGGTCTACACTAGCGACTAAATTTCCTCCTGCTGTAGGGCTGTCCATGATCAGCGTAGGTGTTCCAGTTACAATGGCAGTATGTGGATCATTGAGGAAATTATTTGCCACAAATACCAGGATAATAAAAATGGCAGAAGGAATGTAATACTTTGGGTTATCTGCCTTTTCGCTATACACGCCAAGGAAGATTAAGGAAATAAACAATAAGGCTGCGAACACTGCAGTGATTTCAACTTGAAGTTCAGTCAGGAATTTCCAGAATCGGTCCCGATCACTAAGGTTGTATCCTACCAAGTCGGATTGTTCCGTTAGCGTCTTAATTTTTGTGATGACCCTTGGGTTTGGGTTTACGTCGTAATATTTTGCCAAATAGAAGCTTCCTTTTCCATAGTCTCCCTTTCCTTCAGAGATAAATGCCATCTTAAGCAGCATGGCAGGAGAGTAGGAAGCCTCATTTTGTAGAATATCCTCGTATACTTCGAGCGCTTCTTGATAATTTTTGGTGTTGAACAAAGAATCTGCTTTTTGTAGCTTAACTATATCGGCTTGACAGTTAATGCTTTGTAATATCAGGCTGAAAAATATTATAAATTTTGTCAGAAAGATTGATTTTGGACTTTGCATTTTAAATTTGGAAGCTTAAATTTGCAGTCCAATTACGGTAATGATTTGAAAAAAAACAAATCATACCTGATTAGATTCCGTAGCTCAGCTGGTAGAGCAATACACTTTTAATGTATGGGTCCTGGGTTCGAATCCCAGCGGGATCACCAAAACCGAAAGTGGTTTTTGGATTACGGGGTGTAGCGTAGCCCGGTTATCGCGCCTGCTTTGGGAGCAGGAGGTCGCAAGTTCGAATCTTGCCACCCCGACTTTGACATGTTGAATGGATAAATCAGTCAAATGACTGTTTTGCCCTTGCAATATTGTCTTACAATAAGCAAGGTCCTGTAGCTCAATTGGATAGAGCAACTGCCTTCTAAGCAGTAGGTTTCAGGTTCGATTCCTGACAGGATCACTTTAAATTCAACAAGCATCCCAGTTACATGGGGTGCTTTGTTTTTAAATAGCATGCTTATCGATTCCGTAGCTCAGCTGGTAGAGCAATACACTTTTAATGTATGGGTCCTGGGTTCGAATCCCAGCGGGATCACAAAAGCCTGGCATTAGCCGGGCTTTTTGTATTTTATCCTTAATTTCAAAATTAAGGTTTATTTTGTAGGCAATTTCAGGAAGGTTTAAAAAATCATAGTACCTTTTAGACCAGCAAACAAAAAAAAATTAAATTGCCTGTATTGACAACAGGAATTTAATCTCCCACGTAAGCATTTTGCAAATCCCGGAATAAATCTTCACAAAGATGAGTCAGATAAAAAAAGCCCCTGATAACAAGCTAAAAGTAGCCATTATCCTCACTTTTATCATTGTTTTGATTTTTGGCAAAAACATTCTTGAAAGGAAGAATTTTAATGAACTGGGAGAAACTTTTGTTTCGGTTTATGAAGATAGATTGGTAGTTGAAAGTTACATTTTCAATATCTCCGAGAAGCTTTTTAGAATCAAACTTCTAGTCAATCACTGTGCGTTTGAAAGTGATTATTCACATGTTATAGATGAGATCAGTGACTATGAAGAAGGTATTTTGGCTATTGTCAACGACTTTGAAAACACTCACCTGACACCCCGGGAGGAAGCTTTTCTTACTGATTTCAAGCAAATCATTCTTCAGAAACTCAGGATACAGGATTATAAATTGCTTTATGACAATGAGGATGGAATCAATTCCGCCAAAGTCAAAGAATACAATGGATACATTGAAAGAGCCATTACTGATCTTGATAAATTATCTGCAATCCAAATTGAGGAAGGTCAAAGGTTGGCAATAAATTCTGACAAAGTGGTCAATAGATCCAGGATTTGGGCTCAATTTGAAGTAGCGGCATTAGTGATTTTGCTAATAATTATTTATCTCTTGATCTATACTACCCGAAGCATCAAGTCCGAAATTTTGGGATAAAAAAAGGCTGCAACCCTCAATTGGGTAGCAGCCTTTTTTTTGATATCTGCAAGGTTAAAACACCAATTTTTTCATAAAAGAAGCATTTGCTTCTGCAGCTTCTAAAGGAGTAACTCCATCAAATCTCTCCTGCTCTACAATAAAATACTTCATTCCATTGTCTTTGCCGGTTCTAAGGATGGTTGGGAAGTCCATTAAACCACTCCCGATGATGGTGGAGCCATTAGGTTCTGAAAACTCAACATCCTTTGACTTGTCTTTTACATGGCCAAGTACAAAGCGATTTGGGTATTTCAAAATGTATTGTGATGGATCAAATCCAGCAGTATATACCCAATAAGTATCCATTTCAAAATCCACTAGCTCTGGGTCAGTATTCTCCATCAGGTAGTCCTGTGGGATTTGTCCTTCAAGTTCATCAAAAGTATAGCCATGGTTGTGATAGGCGAATCTAATACCATGTTTTTTGCAGATCTCGCCTTGCCCGTTAAAGGCCTCTGCAAGCTTTTTGAAATCATCCATAGATTTTTGGGGGCCTACCCATGGACAGATTAAATATTTCATGCCTACTTCACCGGCCCATTCTGCTTGTTGATCAAGATTTTCGAAAGTATTGGCGTGGGATGCGATAAAATCCACCTTGATTTCGCTCATCAGCTGCTTGAACTCACCAGGATTCAGCCCCCAAAGAATTCCTTTCCCACCATCAAATCCCTCAAATTGCGTATAACCATATCCGGCTACCTTTCTCATTGTAGCTACAGGATCTTGTGCCATATCCTCTTTTACTGAATAAAGCTGAAGACCGAAATCATCCAGTATGCCTGATGTCCCATTGCCCAAATTGAATTCAAGTTCTTCTGAAACTTGTTTAGGAGCGGTGCAAAATTGAAAGGGAAGCATTGCGCCAGCACTTGCCATTGCACTAAGCTTGAGAAATTTTCTTCTGTTTTTCATTTTCTTTTATATAAGAAGAGACTGCATTTAGCAGTCTCTTATTGTAAAATTAAATAGCATATACCCTGTCTCCAGGTTTATAATCTATACATGGGTCAAACCTACCTGGAGTTTCATAGTACCGCAGCTGCTGTGTAGCACCAATTTCAGATGTAAAGTATCCCAATACGGTAAGGTCCTTCAACATGCCAATAACTTTTAGATTTTCATCATCACTGGCTTTTTGATTTGCTTCATTGAGATAAGCAGTACGTTCCTCTACAGTGGCATCCATAAAATCCTTTCCATTGGCGTTTTTATAGTCTTTTCGGATATGGTTCAATCCATCTACAAAAGTTTGTTGTTGTTCACCATTGTAAGTGTCTTTTACCATCATGACCATAAATTCCCCAATTCCTGTCGCTTTTGCACCTGGAGTATCTGTAGTTGGAATAATGGCTTCTCCTATTTCATCCAAAAAAGCGATGTCTTTGGCAGAAAATTCAAGACCCACAATCTGGTCTTCTGGAGCACAACCTGTGAGCAGCACATTGGCTCCCACCATTGCACCCCCCATCATTAATGCGACGCTTTTGAGAGCATCTCTTCTATTCATTGCCATATTCTTCTGATTATAAATTTCCTTTTTTCAATTCATTTACCGCAAAATCCGCTGCTCTGGCTGTTAATGCCATATAAGTCAAGGATGGGTTTTGCGCAGCTGCTGAAGTCATACATGCTCCATCAGTAACAAAAACGTTGAGTGCATCCCAGACTTGGTTATTGCCATTCAATACGGATGTTTTGGGATCTCTGCCCATTCTTGCAGTCCCCATTTCATGTATTCCCTGTCCAAATGTATAACCTGCATCAAAGGTGTTTACATTTTTCAAACCGGCTGCCTCAAGCATTTCAGCAGCATCATTCATCATGTCAACACGCATTTTCTTCTCGTTCTCCTTGATCTCTGCATTCATCTCAAGTGCAGGTAAGCCCCACTTGTCTTTGACTGTACTGCTGAGCTTTATGGTATTGTCGTGATAAGGAAGGATTTCACCAAAAGCAGTAATCCCCATGCTCCATGGTCCTGGCTCGCTCAATGCTTCTTTCAATGGTGCACCAAAATTCATCTCAGCGACGTTGCGGCTCCAACCGGCTCTATTGGCTGATCCCTGATACCCAAATCCGCGGAGGTAATCTCGCTTATCCCCATCCACGTTTCTAAATCTTGGGATATAGACTCCATTAGGTCTTCTGCCAAAATAATATTTGTCATCATACCCTTCGGCAATACCATTTGCACCAAGGCGGAAGTGGTGATCCATGACGTTATGGCCTAGTTCTCCAGAGCTGCTGCCAAGTCCTTCAGGCCAGATGTCAGTAGCACTGCGCATCAGGATAGAAGTAGAATTGAATGCTGAAGCACAGAGAAAAACAATTTTTGAATTGAATTCGTAAGTTTGATTCGTTTCTGCGTCCAGTACTTCTACACCTGTGGCCTTTTTAGTGTCTCTGTCATAGATCAGCCTGGTCACAATAGAATAAGGTCTAAGGGTCAGGTTGCCTGTTTTGACTGCGGCAGGAAGGGTAGAGGACTGAGTGCTGAAGTAGCCTCCAAATGGACATCCTAACCAGCATTTGTTCCTGAATTGGCATTTGGTTCGGCCTTCAAGTGGTTCGGTGAGATTTGCAACCCTACCGATAGTCACGATTCTTTTGCCGTCAAAAGCTTTTTTGACTCTTTCTGCCACATCTTTCTCTACACAATTAAGCGGCATGGGTGGCTGGAATTCTCCATCTGGCAGCTGCGCTAATCCATCTTTGTTGCCGGAAATGCCTGCAAAACGCTCCACATAACTATACCAAGGAGCCAAGTCTTTATACCTTATAGGCCAATCAATGGCAATCCCTTCTTTCAGGTTTGCTTCAAAATCAATGTCTCCAAGTCTGTAACTTTGTCTTCCCCAAAGCAATGACCTTCCTCCGACTTGGTATCCCCTGAACCATGTGAAAGGTTTTGTTTCTACATAAGGAGAATCCTTTTCATGCGCCCACCAATCAATCACTTGCTCATTGAGCACGTAATCCCTTTTCAGGTTGGGATGGTTTTCTATCATTTCCACTGTTCTTCTGCCTCTATGAGGTATCTCCCAGGGATCTTGGGTGGCATTTTTATAATCCACTCTATGCTCCACATTAGGTCCTCTTTCCAAGAGAAGGACTTTTAATCCTTTTTCAGTCAATTCTTTCGCTGCCCAACCTCCGCTTATTCCGGATCCAACAACGATTGCATCATAAGATTGCTCTGCCATATTAAATATTAGTTACACTTAAAATCCATTCATTAAAGATCACATATCCTGACCGCTTGCTCAAGTGAGGCAAGCTTATCGGATGCTTTCGGGATAAATTCCTGCACAATATAACCTTTGTATCCTGTATCCAAAATAGCTTTGACTACTGCAGGGTAATTGATTTCCTGAGTTTCATCAATTTCGTTCCTTCCAGGATTCCCTGCTGTGTGGTAATGACCAAAATATTGGTGGTTATTTCTTATTGTCCTGATCAGGTCACCTTCATCAATTTGCATGTGATAGATGTCATAGAGAAGCTTTAGGTTTGCTGAGCCCACCATTTTGCAAAGCTCGATTCCCCACGCACTTTTATCGCACATGTAGTCTTTATGGTCTACACGGCTATTGAGCAGCTCCATGATGAGCACCACGTTATGTTTTTCAGCAAGACCAACCAGTTTTTTTAGTGCATCGGCACAATTTTTCATTCCTGTCTCATCATCCATCCCATTTCTGTTTCCGCTAAAGCAAATCAGATTTTTATATCCGGCCTTCGCCACCATTGGGATCATTTCTGTGTAGTTTTTGATCAATTGGGCATGATACTGAGGATCGTTAAATCCTTGGGCGATGTTAATTTCAGCCCCATTGCATAAGGAGCAATCGACATTATGGGCTTTTAAAGTATCCCAGCCTTTTGGACCGACTAAATCTATGGCATTAAATCCGATCTTCTTAACGGCTACACAAAGTTCATCTAGAGATAAAAAGCCATAAGTCCAGGCACAGACCGAGTGATTGACATTCCCTTTTAGGGGAGTTTTGGATTGATGTGCCTGTACTGTAAGAGCGGGCAGTGTTCCAGCTGCAACAGTACCCATCAAAATTTTCTTGAGACTGTTTCTGCGGTTAAGTTGGGTCATGTGCTATGCGTTTATAGGTGTTTTTAAATTTTTTACTTCACTTTTAAATAAAGCCAGGAAAAACAGGACTACTAATATAGCAATACCTGAGGGAATCATCCATATGGATTGCCAGTCATGGCTGTCTGTCGCAACAAGATAAATATCAGTGACTTGCCCTGCAATGAAAAAGCCAATCAACATGCCTATGCCATATGTTGCCAAGGTGATGAGTCCTTGTGCAGAAGATTTGATACCAGGACCTGCCTTTGCGTCAGTGTATATTTGTCCTGATACAAAGAAGAAATCATAGCAGATACCATGTAAGGCAATACCTACAAGCAACAGCCATAAGCCCCCATCGGCATCACCAAATGCAAATAGGGCATATCGCACCACCCAGGCCAACATTCCTGCTAATAGGGTGGTTTTGAAACCGAATTTTTTGAAAAATACGGGCAGTAGCAACAAGAACAAGACCTCGGATATTTGCCCTAGCGTCATTTTTCCAGTTGGATCTGATACACCGATTTCAGAAAGAAAAGGGTTTGCATTTTGATAATAAAAGGCCAATGGGATACAGATCAATATTGAACTGATGAAAAATACTGCATAATTCCTGTCTTTAAGCAATCTCAAAGCCTCCAATCCGAGAATGTTTTTTGCGGATATGCCACCCTTCTCCGCACTACCTTGAGGAGGGGTGCTTGGTAGGGTAAAGCTATAAATACCAAGGGCCAACGAAGAAATAGATGCCATTAAAAAAGTGTTGCGCAGCAGGCCATCTTGAAGCGCTTGTGTACTGTCCCATCCGAAAACATAACTTATGGCTAGTCCAGATGCGATCCACCCTATGGTTCCCCATATTCTGATCACAGCAAACTCCTTCTCAGGATCTTTCATTTGCCGGAAAGATATTGAATTGGCAAGCGCTAAGGTAGGCATGTAGCCGACCATATAGGCAAATATGAATGGATAAAATGCTGCGAAAGATTCTGCTCTGAAGATCACAAAAAGTAAAACCGCTCCTAATAAATGAAGGATGCCGAGGATTTTTTCTGCATTGAAATATCGGTCTGCTATTAAGCCAATGATAAAAGGAGCCAAAATTGCGCCGAAGGATTGGGTAGAAAAGGCAGCACCTATCTGAGCTCCTGAGGATTGCAAGTTGGCGCCAAGGAAAGTCCCCATGGTGACGTACCACGACCCCCAGACAAAAAATTCCAGGAACATCATTAATGAAAGTCGGATACGTAGGCCCTGCGTCATGGCTATTTTAGAATAAAAGCAGTGTATAATGCATACAAACGGAAGTGTAAATACTGCAATTTAACCGATATATTGAAATTTTAAAGAAGGCAAATAAGGCATAATGGGGCTTAAAACTTTACCATTCATAACATCTTACTACAATTAATCAATTATTTTCATGGGATACTTAGTCATTTGCGGCTATGCGTTATCTTTCAGCTAAATTAGCCAGTGCATGCAATAATCTTAGAACCTAAAATACCAAAAAAACCTATGGCAATGCAGAAAAAACTTAAAATGGGAATGATTGGCGGTGGTCCAGGGGCATTTATAGGTGCAATCCACCGAAATGCAGCCCTTATGGATGGTCTGATCGAACTTGTGGCGGGGTCCTTCAGCAGTAATCCCGAAAAATCCCGTCAAGCTGGAGAGGATTTAATGCTAGATCCAAAGAGAGTTTATACTTCTTACGATGAAATGTTTGAAAAAGAACTTTCCCTTCCTGAAGATGAAAGAATTGATATCGTAAGTATTGTCACACCCAATAATGTCCATTATGATCCTACAAAAAAAGCACTGGAAAAAGGCTTTCATGTAGTTCTGGACAAGCCTATGACGCTTACCTATGAAGAGGCTAAATCTTTATATGGAATCATCAATGCAAGTGACAAGATGTTTTGCCTTACCCATACCTACACTGGGTATCCGATGATTAAGCAAATGAAGCAGATGATCGCCAATGGCGAAATCGGAGAAATCAGAAAGGTATATGTTGAATACCCTCAAGGTTGGCTCTTCAAGTTGCTTGAGCATGAAAACAACAAACAGGCTGAGTGGCGTACAGATCCGGCAAGAAATGGCAAAGCAGGATGTTTTGGGGATATAGGGACCCATGCATTCAACCTTGCTGAATACGTCACTGGATTAAAAGTAGCTAAAATCTGTGCTGATCTGGATATCAAAGTCGAAGGTAGACCTATTGACGATGATGGTGCTATTTTGATGCGTTTTGAAAACAATGCATCAGGAATCCTTACAGCATCACAAATTGATGCGGGCTGCGAAAACAATCTTAAAATTAGGGTTTTTGGAGACAAAGGAGGTTTAGAGTGGGAGCAAGAAGACAACAACACCTTGAGGTTGAGATGGCCTCAAAAGCCTGATGAGATTCTTCGTGCTGGTACAGGTTATCTCGGCTCATTGGCAAATGAAAACACCAGGACTCCAGCAGGCCATCCGGAGGGTTATATTGAAGCTTTTGCCAATATCTACAGGAACTTCGCCAGATGTATCTATGCGCAGCGAAGAGGTCAAGAACCTAAGGCTGAATGGAAAGATTTTCCAGGTGCTGAGGATGGTATCAGAGGGATGGCCTTTATTGACTTGGTGCTACAAAGTTCTGCCTCAGAGCAGAAATGGACTCCTTTTGAAGTCAAGATATAAATCAGCCTTCTTCTAGGCCAAAAAAAATATTATGAAAAAATGAGGGGTATTAGTCCAGTTGGACTTGAACCCCCATTATATTTATTGTCCAAACAAAATAATGAACCTATGAAAACCATAAAAGGACCGGCAATATTTTTAGCCCAGTTTGCAGATGATTCAGCGCCTTTCAATTCATTACAGAGCATCTGTAAGTGGATGAGTGAGGCTGGATACAAAGGCGTTCAAATCCCTTCTTGGGACAGCAGAATGATTGACCTTCAAAAAGCTGCAGAAAGTAAAACCTATGCTGACGAGATCAAAGGTATTGTGCAAGAGACAGGAATGGAAATCACCGAACTGTCCACTCACCTTCAAGGTCAGCTTGTGGCTGTTCATCCAGCATACAATGAGTTGTTTGATGCCTTTGCACCAAGCCATTTGGCAGGTGACCTGAAAGGGAAAACTGAGTGGGCTACGCAGCAGTTGAAATATGCTGCCAAAGCTTCTGCGAACTTAGGGTTGAATGCCCACGCTACTTTTTCAGGGGCACTGATGTGGCACACCGTATACCCTTGGCCACAGCGCCCAGCAGGATTGGTTGATACCGGATTCACTGAGTTAGCCAAAAGATGGACGCCAATCCTAAATTCATTTGACGAAGTGGGTGTAGACGTATGTTATGAGCTGCATCCAGGCGAAGACCTTCACGATGGTATCAGTTTTGAGATGTTCTTGGAAAAGGTCAACCACCACAAAAGGGCCAATATCCTTTATGATCCTAGCCACTTCGTTTTGCAATGCTTGGATTATCTTCAGTTCATCGATTTTTATCATGACCGTATCAAGATGTTTCACGTCAAAGACGCTGAATTCAATCCTACTGGAAAACAAGGTGTGTATGGGGGATACCAAGGTTGGGTAGAAAGAGCGGGAAGATTCAGGTCCTTAGGTGATGGACAAGTAGATTTTGGGGGGATTTTCAGTAAATTATCCCAATATAATTATGCAGGATGGGCTGTTCTTGAATGGGAATGTGCGATAAAGCATCCTGAGCAAGGGGCGCTCGAAGGTTCGAAATTCATTGCTGACCATATCATCAGAGTGACTGAAAAAGCATTTGATGATTTTGCTGCGGCAGGTGCAGACGAGGCGTTTAACAAAAAGATTTTAGGAATTTAAATTACCAACAACTTATACTTTATTATGAAACTGATTAAAACTTTATCAATTGGCGTTATTGCCGTATCAGCACTTTCCTATGCATGTGGAGGCGGTGGATCAAGCTCAAACAATGAAACGACCACTGAAGCTACGCCTAGGGAAACTACAGCGCCTTTGACACTTGAAGAAAAATACAAAGATGACCCTATTTTTGTAGCTGGCTCTGCCAAAGCAAAAGAAGCAGGATGTACTGCTTGTCATATGGTGGAAAGAAAAATTGTAGGCCCTGCCTATGCTGATGTGGCTGCTAAATATGAGAACACTGAGGAGAATGTAAAAATGCTTACTTCTCATGTCATCAATGGCCATGTGGGGACTTGGGGAGAAATCCAGATGCCTGCTCACCCACATTTGAATGAAGGAGATGTAGAGTCTATGATTAAATACGTGCTTTTACTAAGAAAATAACATGAAGAAATCAATTTACCTACTTCTAGCTGCTGCTATAGCCTTCAGTTCCTGTGGAGGTAACGATGCCGTCACCGAACAAGAGTCAGAGCAACTCACGGTTCAAGATGAATGGATCAGTCTATTTGATGGACAAACCTTCAACGGGTGGTCTAAATATGGAGGTGGGGAAGTAGGGAAAGCCTGGAAAATTCAAGATGGTGCTATTTACCTTGATGCTACCAATAAAGACGGGTGGCAAACAGGTGACGGAGGCGATATTGTGACAAATGAGGAGTTTGAAAACTACCATCTCAAATTGGAATGGAAGATAGCTCCGAATGGCAACAGTGGTATCATTTTCAATGTAAAAGATACAGTCGCCTATCAATATCCATGGCAAACAGGTATGGAAATGCAGGTTCTGGATAATGATGGCCATCCTGATGCCAAAATCACTACACACAGAGCAGGAGACCTTTATGATCTTATTGAATCTAGCGAGGAAACTGTGAAGCCTGTAGGGGAGTGGAACCTAGCTGAAATTAAAGTAGATCAAGGGAATCTTGAGTTGTTTTTGAATGGAGTAATGGTTGTATCTACCACACTATGGACACCTGAATGGGAAGAAATGGTCGCCAATAGCAAGTTTAAAGACATGCCAGCTTTTGGGACTATCCGAAAAGGAAAAATCGCACTTCAGGACCATGGAGATGAAGTTTGGTTCAGAAACATCCAGCTTAAGAAACTTTAAATTTGATTTGCCTAAACATTGAAAATCCGGGGTGTCTGCTCCGGATTTTTTCATTTTTTACCCTCTCTTCCCTAACATTTTCCATTCATAGATTTGGGCCCTTTCTTGATGTTGATGTTGGGCTAAAAGCTTATATTAGAAAGTTTTATAACCCAAAATAAACCTATGAATCGCAGGAAATCCCTCAAAATTATAGGAGGAACAGCCTTGGGAATAGCTGGGCTTGTGATGGTCGATTGGAAATGGCAGTTGACTGATCAGCTTACGCACAAAGGATTTTTTACGGTGAAGGAAGAAAAGCTAATTGCTTCCATTGCCGATACAATTATTCCAGCCGGCTTACCTCCTAAAGTACCAAGTCTTGACTCTAAGCCTATAGGAGCCCTATCTACAGGGACAGACAAATTTCTCATCAGACTCTTTGAGCACTGCTATGAGCCTGAAGAACAAAATCTGATCAAATCCCATCTTGTGCAGATACAGGAAGATGCCGCATCCCTTCTTGGTCAACCCTTTGAGAAGGCCTCTCAGGAAGATAGGGAAAAACTGCTGACGCAATGGGCTGAAGCTTCCGATGAAGGGAAGAAGAAATTCTTTGACCTGATGAAAGCCCAGACTATTGTTGGTTTCACGACTGTGAAGGAAGTGATGGCAGATTACAGAGGTTATAAAGTAGCGCCGGGATATTTCCACGGGTGCGTAGATGTTCAGGCTTAAACACCACTCCATAAAATGTTACAGGATTCTAAAGCAAAACGTACTTACGATGCCATAGTCATCGGTTCTGGTGCAAGTGGCGGTTGGGCCGCAAAAGAACTTTGTGAAAAAGGACTGAAGACCTTGGTGCTCGAGAGAGGAAGGATGGTCCGTCATGTTGAAGACTATCCCAATGCCTCAAAGGCACCTTGGGAGTTTGAATTCAGAGGTACTGTTCCTTTGGCCAAGCGCTCAGGGATCGGCAATAGATGGGCAAGGGAAGAAAGCATTACTTGGGCCATGGCAGATGATGAACAGCCTATTATAGAAGAAAAGCCTTTTAGGTGGTTCAGAGGGTATCATGTCGGAGGTAAATCGTTGTTGTGGGCAAGGGCTACACAGCGTTGGAGTGACTATGATTTTGAAGGGCCGGCTCGGGATGGATTTGCAGTGGATTGGCCTATCCGGTACAGGGATCTCGAGCCTTGGTTCAATCACGTGGAGACTTTTGTTGGGATTGCAGGGAGCAGAGATGGAGTTGCCGAACTACCTGATTCTTTGGTGATGCCTGGATTTGAATTGAGCTGCCTGGAGCAATACTACCAGGAGCAATTGAAAAAAAACTATGCCAACCGGCACCTGATTCAAGGTCGGTGTGCACACCTTACTGATCCACAAGAAATTCATTTGCAGCAAGGAAGGCACAAATGTCAAAACCAAGCCATGTGCAACCGTGGCTGTGTGTATGGTGGGTACTTCAGTGCAAATGCATCTACCTTACCTTGGGCGGAGAAAACCGGAAATATGACTATACGACCTGATTCAGTAGTGGAGTCCATCATTTATGATGACATCAAAGGGCGGGCTACTGGAGTAAGGATCATTGACCGCAATACGAAAGAAGAGATGGAGTTTTATGCGGATGTTATTTTCGTCAACGCATCCACAATTGCGACCAATGCCATTCTTCTGAATTCGACTTCTTCAAGATTCCCCAATGGACTGGGCAACGACAATGGCCTGATGGGTAAGTTTCTGGCCTGTCACAATTACAGAGGTAAGGGAAGTGCTACTTTCGAAGGTTTTTTTGACAAGGCTACTGATGGAAGACATGCAGGTCACGCCTATGTGCCCAGGTTCAGGAATGTGTTTAAGCAGGAGACGGATTTTCTTAGAGGCTATTCCATAGGAATGTCTGGAGGAAGGGGGCTAAGCAGTGATACCTCACCTATTGGTCATCAGCTAAGGGATAACCTCCTGAACCAGAAGTATGGCAATTGGCATATGTCAGCATGGATGCAAGGTGAAACTGTTCCAATTGAGTCCAATCACATCAGGTTGAGCACAGATGAAAAAGATAAATATGGTATTCCCAAAATTATTCTGTCTGTGGAATGGACAGAAAATGACGACAAGATGACAGCTGATTTTGTACAACAGCAAACTGAAATGTTTGAGCGGTTTGGATTTACCAACATCAAAGTTGAGGATACTGGAGCACCTCCGGGATCTGATATTCATGAAATGGGAGGGGTTCGCATGGGTAAGGATCCAAAAACTTCTCTACTCAACGAATGGAACCAGCTACATGCATGTAAAAATGTTTTTGTGAGTGACGGGGCCTGTATGACTAGCACCAGTACCCAAAATCCAACTTTGATGTTTATGACTCTTACAGCCAGGGCAGCAAATCATGCAGTAGAAGAACTCAAGAAGCAAAATTTATTCAAAAATGCATAGCAGAAAAGCCTGTTCAGTTCCTGCTGAACAGGCTTTTTTAGTCAAGCTTTTTAAATTGACCTTCAAGTCCTTTTAATTCATCCATGATCGCCTGAAGGCGGTCATTTTCTTTTTTCAGTACTTTTTTTCCAAGGATAAAATAAGCATAAGCCATCCATCCGAAGTATACAGCTAGCAGAATCAGGATGTAGTAAATGTTTCTACCCGAAAAAATTTCAATGAAGTATAAGCCCATGGCCAAATTCAGGAGTAAAAAATACACAGGCCCATTCCACTGGTTTTGCCGCTTGCGCAATAGGTAGTATTCCTGCCATTGTTTCAGGTGTTCGGCAGGCAATGATGATTCTTCTATAGAGGCTATTCTTTTATAATTTTTGAAAAGAAAGGCTGCCTGAGCCCAACAAATCACAGTTACCAAACCCATGCCCGCAAATGTAAGCCAGGATTTGAACCCAAAATCAAATAGCAATGCCAATGCAATGATATAAATTCCTGTTGCAAACAGGGAGACTGTTCCAATCATTAGCTGTCTTTTGAGCTTGTGTTTGGCGCTTTGGGAGTTTTTGCCCAACACGATGGTCTTAGGTTGATCGGCATTTGCTCCCTTGTCCCACAGGGATTTTATTGAATCAAAGTTGTCCATGTCGTTTGAATATTTCGGTGAGTTCTTTTTTGATGCGGTGAATTTTGACTCTTAGATTACCCTCAGAAAAACCTGTAATTTGGGCTATTTCCGGATACGGTTTGTCCTCTAATGTCAGCATGATGATCAGCCTATCAGCTTCTTTGAGTTGGCTGATACATTTGTAAAGTAGCTGTACTTGCTGCTCAAGTTCGTTTTGCTCTTGGGGGATATCTGCAAACACATCTTGGTAAAGCATGTTTTTCTTATCCTTCCTTTTGTACATCAGGCAGGTATTGACGGCAATACGGTATATCCATGTGCTCCATTTAGCTTCACCACGAAACTCCGTGAGGTTGTTCCAGACCGTGATGAAGGTTTCCTGAACCAGATCCTCTGCCATAGCAGGATCTCCGAGATACCCTTGGCAAAGCTTTCTGATTCCGGCTCCATATTGTTGGTAAAGCTGAGTGAATAAGCTGTTTTGGTCCATTATTTCAAGAATGCTTCAATCTCGGCAAAAAACCACTCAGGTTGATCATACATGATGAAATGTTTGCTTTGGGCAATTTTGATGGTTTTGTCTTTTGCTTGCGCATATTGCTGTTGCAGGACCATTTGGCTTGTGGATTCATTGCCATAGATGCTGCCCAATACCAATATTGGTGAAACTATAGCTGATAATCGTCCTCTGAGATCTGTAGTGGACATTTCAACAAATGTCAACCCCAAAGTCTTCCGGTCTCCTTCATACTGCCAGATAGCAATTTGCCGAGCCCGATTTTGATCTTCCACCTGGAATCCCATTGCTTGTGTAGTCCTTTCGATAAACCCTTCATTTGGTTGGTTGATGAAATTGTTAACAACAACTTCGGGGTTCATCTGGGGATTTGCCCGCATTGACTCTGCAGTAGCGCTTGGATCATACATAGCAGAAATAAAAGGAACTCCATCTACAGCAATGATCTTCCCAAACAGTTCAGGTGCTTCACTAGCCACCCAAAGACTCATGAAAGCCCCTAGGCTATGACCGATCAACATGGGTTTTTCCATCTTTTTTTCTTTTACATAAGCAAGGATGTCATCTTTTACTTTTTCCAAAATAGGAGCCTCGATGGGGGCAACACCTGCATAGCCGGGAAGCGTGAGTACATGGCATTCAAATCTGTCTTTCAATTGGGCTACTGTTTCTTTCCAAACTTCACCACTGCAACTGTATCCGGGAATAAGCAGCATAGGCTGTCCTTTGCCGGAAATTTCAACTTTGAATACCTGACTGTAAGAAAGGATTGGCTGGATCATCAAAAATAGGAATAGCGCGAATTGTTTCATTTTTTTTGGAGTTTGTTTGGCAATTGGATGCGACTCTCTAGTTTTTGTTACAGCGATTCGAAAAAAAAATGCAGGCCAATTGAAAGCCTGCATTTGGTGCTGTGTTATTTAGATGTCTAGGATTTAGCCGTCTCTTTACAAATTGATTCCCATTTTTTTACAAGAGGGAGTTCTCCATTGAGATCGGAAAATTTGTCTGCGTGATAAAATTCCAAAAGGATTTCTTTGCTTCGGGTGCCATTCCCTTGCAATCTCAAATAAAGTGCATCTATTCGTTGCCCACCATTTTCCTTTGGTACGCTTATTTCTGACATGCTGATTAATGGGTAATTTTTCAAATTCAATAACACAGGTTCAGTAGCAGATGTCTGCGAATATGCAAGTACCTTTTTATTTTTGTCTAGGGCAATGAGGTATTCATTCCTCCAATATTCTATGGTATCCCAATTATACCCTTCTTTGGCACCAATCTCCTTAAGGACATTGAGTTTCTTTTGTTGAGCCAATTTGTTCTTTCTGGAATGGTTGTAAATAGGGAATACAAATGCTGCGCTAAGCACCATAGCGATGCCGAGCGATATAGGTTCTATAGCAATCATGTTTGTTTTGTTTGAGCAGCTTCAGCTGCAATGTTCAGTTATAAGAAAATTCCCATCTGCTTAAGCATGATGGTAGGTTGTTGATCAAAAAATCGGATTACCAAAAAAAATGGAATGGATAGATGATTTCCCTGATACCATAGCTTACATCCACATATTTCCATAAACCTAAGGTGCTTTTGTATACACTAGGTATTTTCAGCAATGCCGGAGGTAGAAAATGGTGTAAGTCATTGTTTGCAAAGGATTTTAGGTCCTTTAGCAAGAAAACCTGATTGCCTTGTTCAATCAGATAAAAGGTTGTGGGTAGCTGTTTGGAGATAGTGTCGGAAACAACTTCCCGATCAAAAGATTCCTTTGCCTCACTACTGGAAAAAAATACTGAAGCACCCTGCACTGTGATGAGCAAGATGAGCAGAAAGGCAAAAGCTTTTTTAAGATAAGGAGACATGGGATATCATTGCTTTCTCAAATTAACTGCCAATTAATTTTGAGCTGACAAAATTGCTGTCATTTGCTCAAAACTTTTATCCGCCAGATAATTATAACCTGATTCACAGTATGGTCCTTCAGGTAAAATAGGTTGACCAAAAAATATGGAGATTGTTCCAGGTTTCATTAACAAAGAACCTCTTTTCATGATACTGTCTGCTCCCACAATCGCCATGGGCATTATGGGAGTGCCTGTTTCCAGAGCAATTCTAAAGGCACCTTTTTGAAAGGGAAGCAATAAATGGGGGGAATCGTTTCGGGTGCCTTCAGGTGCCACTACAATTGAAATCCCTGTTTCCAATATCTTTTTGAGCTTTTCCACAGAAATTTTTCTTGAATGAGCATCTTTACGATCTACCCACACAGCCACACGTGAAACAATAAAGCCGAACACTGGAATTTTAGATAATTCTTTTTTGCCTATTGCCCTGACTTCTTGAAGGATTGCAACAGGGATTACCGGGGCATCTATAAAAGACCTGTGGTTAAAAATGTAAATGTAAGGCTGATGTGGCTCCAAATGCTCCCTGCCATGAATTTTATATTTAATTCCCACTAGCCCGGACCATAAATGCGCCCATAGCCGAATAAAAATAAAAGAAATTTGACCTCCCTTGGGAGAAAGCATCAGGGGGATTACAATAAATGGCCCTAAAACCAGCATTAAAACGACAAATACGATAGCGGAATAGATAGTATATAACCACCAAATAACTTTCATTTCAAGCGGAGGTTTTGTAATTTTGGGGATTAATTAATCAATTTACGAACTCTTTGCTTGCAAACAACCCTTGGGAGAATTTCCAAGGGTTTCTTTTTTTCTTGTTTGAGCAGGTGTTTTAGAAGGGATCTGAAGGCTGAAATTATCAGAATTTAAACGCGTTTGAGTTGTAAAATGCCAAAATTCCTTTTGAAAATAAAACAATCAATTAAACTTTTCTTTCGTTAATTGATCATTCAGTAGCAATATTTTTGCTTTACACAACTCGTTTTGGCTGTTGTTTTATGTAGAATTTAATTTAATTATACTAGGTAATTT
>DAIPZN010000051.1:0-31783 GCA_036782195.1 Cyclobacteriaceae bacterium
AAATATTTACAAAATAACGTTTGCAGAAGAGGAGCTAAATCAGAAATAGGATTAATACTTAATACAATTGAATATTCTTTCCAATCAAAACCATTTTTTTGAAGCATTTTAGCCCTGTCGGCCTATGTTTTGTGGCAGACATAAAAACTAACTTCAATATGAGACATATTACTTTTTTAAGTCTTTTGCTTTTCTTTTCATCCTTACCACACGTGTACAGCCAAGAGCAACCTAAAAATGAAAATTCCTCTAAATGGGATATTGGATTAGAAGGAATGTTGGGCGTGTCATTTGGTAAAGATTTTTACGCCGTAAATGTCGGCGGACCGGGCTTATTTTTGGTTTTAAACGAAGACCTAAAAATAGGTGTGGGAGCCTTACCATCACTTTACCAACATGAAGGAAGATTGGGTGCAAGATTGGGTGTATCACCGAGAATCGATTTTAAAAATCTGGTATTGATCGCACCATTTTTTCACAAAGACACAAGTGATACCTGGATCTGGTCGGTAGGATTTGGTTATAAGTTTCACCGCAAAAAAATCTACTGAAAAGGCTTCGAATGGATTCAATCTTCTTCAGGCTTCACCACAAAAATGAAGTGAGCTAGAGGAGAATGTTTCATTGGCAGTGGCATCAAGGATTCAATAACGACATCATAAGCTAGACTTTTGGGTTTTCTCATCAATGAGCAAAGCTCATTTTTTCTATACCTCAAGTAAAACAGCTGTGCGGTCCTGGTAGATTTTATATACGCGATACATATTTGCTTTAAGGTACTTCTGGGCAGCCCCAAAATCTTCCCAGATTTCCCTGAGTCTATTCACAATCTGGATTCCCTGTGTCTGCTCTATCTCAAAAATCCACTTATCAAAGCCTAAATCATAATACATGTGGCCCTTGATCGTGTCCTCAGGTTGACGTAGATAAAAGAAGGGCGTTTCATTTACTGCCGCAATGATGGGGGAGTGACATTCAAAACTTAACACAGCTTGTGCTTTCTTATAAACTGAAGCTGCTTCATCAGGTAACCAATAGCCTCTTTTTAATACAAATGGCTTCACATCTTCTGGCAAAGGATCAATCAGCAATTCGTCCATGATATCCACCTGATAGGTCATTTCAGGACAAACCAATACTTTGTTACCTGTTTCTCTTATGTATGCTACCATTGCCTCCCGCAGTTTGGCATGGTCCTCTTCCTTTTTTGCTGCATTTACAGCTTCCACTTCCTGAATTTTGGCTGCAGACCATCCGTTGTTGTTTGGGTTGAATTGGTGGTATGGCGTATACCGCAGCCTCGGAATCACACAGATGAACTTCTTTTCTTCCAGACCTGCTTCTTTTAAAAAACGATCTGCCTTTTCATCGTTTCGGATATCCATAAAAAAGGTCGCATCTGGGGCGAATTTGATGTGGTCACCTGTTATTCCTGCTTTTTTGAGATGATCTATGGATAGCGTCTCTCTAGTGTAAATAAAGCTTGCTTTCCTGAGAATGCTTTGGTGGCGCTCACTTGGACTTTGAAGCGTAGTCCCGAATATACCGAAAGGCTTGTCTGTATGCTTCATCCAAAATGCCAGGTTATCCTCCCCAACAAGCATGGGGCCTGATCCATGGACCATCACATCCGCATTTTTGATGGCAGCCATTATTTCAGGATTGTCAACATTTAGTTCTTTATCAACATGGCCATACATGATTTCAACCTTTGGAAAGTTCTTTTTAAGAAGCTTGCCCACCTCTTCTCCTTTACTCCTTTTCCAAAGAATAATTTTTGTTTCGGGCATGAAGGTTTGAAAAACATGCAGCAAACCAGGGGTGTGGGCGATATCACCTATATTCACATCCTGCCATCCCGAAACCAACAAGATGGTTTTTGAAGCTTTTGGTGTAGCTGAAAAACCAAGATAAGGCTCGACCATTCCGGCGAAAATCAACAAGCCCGCATTTTTTAACAATTTTCTTCTAGTAAGATTTTCCATGGTATTTTAATCGAGGCAAATAACGAATCCCTAATGAAATTTTAGACTTTAATCAATCTTTTGTAATCTCAAGCAACTCACCTGAATATATCCCAGTCAATTCAATTTCAAAACCTTTTTCTGCTAACTCACTTCCCTTCATTTTAAAGGAAGTTTTTCTATGGAATGATTTGATGTTGTATGTCAAGGCAGGATCAAGAAATCTGACCACAACCTTTCTTTTAGCATCCACTGATCCATGCCTGAATACTCCGACAATCCCACCGCTTTTTGTATCGGTATTGATCCGTTGAAAACCATCCCAACGCCCCTCCATGGGTTCACCATACCCAAATAGATCCTGCCTATAGCTCATGATGCCATGCTTTTGCTCCATATCTTGCAGCCAGTCTGCATACGTCCTGTATTTTTTGAGTTCATCGGGTGAAAGTTGCCTCGGATCACCAAGCATTATCGGCAGCGACCCAGCAAGGGATTGGATGTGCATTTCCCAGCCTTTGTCCTGCATTTGGGGATTTCCGATTACCAACGCTGTCGCTGGCATGGCCGGTGATCTCCACCAGGCCATGTTTCTGACTCTTAAGTCTTTCTTTTCACCTGAAGTCCCTTCAAAATTTGACAACCAATTCCCCTCAGCGTGCTTCAACATAGCAAAGTCAATCAACTGCAGCCCTCCCATAGCTTCAAATGTACAGTCAATAAAAAGGTTGGGTGCAGCTGCATGTAACTCATCAAACAATTCCCACATCCTTTCATAGTTGACATACAAGGACTCATGATGGTCCTGATGCAGGTCATGATCATCGGCATAGCAGCCAGATTTTTCAGCATCGAATACATAGGCACTTGAAACCACAGCAAAATCCAATTTTAGATATTCCAACCCATGTTCCAAAGTCAAATCAAGTAAAATGTCCTTGATGTAATCCTTCCAGCCGGTACTGAAGCAGGCTGATCTGACTTCTGTTTCCTCTGCTTCAATGTGGAGATTGGAAAATCCTCCGTCTTTTCCCTTGACAAACCACTCTGGATGCTCATGGTAGACTTTGCTATCCGGCGCTGCACTTCCAACACTTAACCATAAGCCAGGCTTCATACCAAGTGATTTGATGTAGTCAAATACTGGCTTCAGACCATTGGGAAACTTAGTCCTGTTGATTTGCCAATCCCCGTAGTTCTCTTGCCAGCCATCATCTATGACAAATTCTTTCATTCCAGCAGCAGCTGCTGCATCAGCGAGTTCCATAATCAATTTTTCATTGATGTCGGTTTTGAAGGGATTCCAGGTATTGTAGACAAAAGTTGGCTTTTCCTGAAGCACAGACAGCCTGATCCCCATGTGTTTGCGCACAAAATCGGGAAGAGACCGATTGAGTATCTCATTAGGCTCCCGCTGCTTATTGTAAACCATGGTAAAAACCTGGGGAGTCTCAAAAAGCTCCCCTGGCTTTATCCATTTTCTAAAGGGAAATCTGGAATTCTTGTGTGTCAATCCAGCCGAAATTTCAGGTGAATCCCAAAAAACAGATGTTTTTTTCAACACTCCTGTAGCCTCGTTGCCAATTAATATACCTGACTCCCAATCCATATTGTGTACAAGCAAAAGAGCATCCTGCATATTTCCCTCATAGGGACCTAATGACCTGCGTCTTCCATAATCGCTATAAATCCAACTAAAGGTGGTAGAAAAATAGCCGGTTACGTCAAAACGCTCAACATCTACAGATTCTAAAGCAGCTACCTGATCACTGATATTTTTGATTGTAAGACTTTTCCTGATTACTGGAAGATCAGGATACAATAAGAATTTGAGATAAACCTGCAGCTGGTTATCACTGCTTTGCAAAGTAACAATAGCACCATCCCCACTAAGTTCATCTGAAGTGCTTTCTATCCCAATTAGCTTCCAGTTGCTCTTACCGGTATAATTCACCTCTCCAAACTCAAAATGGAAGTCAATACTTTCAGTGGTGAAATAGTTGAACTTTCCTTCCAAAGGCCTATAGGTCCTTGTAATAAAATGACCTTGATCTTGAGGTAAGGAAATAGTTCTTTCTATCAGGCCATTGTTGAGAATCAATTCTTTGTCCGTCCAACTTGCGTATTGTGCAATGGAAGCTTGAACAAATAAAAAGCTGATAAGAAACTGGAACAAGATGGCTCTATTCATTGAAGTAATTTGTGATTCAATCAATAGACCATGCCATTTGGCTATGGTCATGTTATCTGATGTATCTATGTAAACAAATGGTGTAAGGAAATAGAAATGGATGGGATTGCTTGCTTCACCTTCGCATTAAGTTACATCATTTATTGACAACCCCAGAAGTTTCAGCTCCCTTTTTGATTTTGTTCCACTAAAGCAAAAAAAGACCAGATGCGTGTACACACACCTGGTCTTTTTTTGATCTCAACCAATCTGCTTAACCAATAGAAACAGATGCAGTATTGTCATCCGGTACCCGGTCGATCAATTTATTGTAAGGGTCAATGCCAGCCTTGACAGGCTTGCCCTGTACTTTGATCTTGAAGGTGCTTTCTCCGGGTTTTATTCTGTGCTTTTGGATATAAAGCGGATTGGTTCTGATCCTTCCGTTTTCGTCTTTGTCCTCTGCAGCAAAGATGCCGATATCAATATAATCTGCTTCATACAAGGCATCGGTTTCCTGACCAGTCTCATCTGCATAGCGCTTCTGTGACTTTACCTTTAGCGTGACTTCATATTCCCCTGAAGGAAGCGCTTTGGCTGTGACAGCCTCCGCTTTGTTATCATACAAGGTGATCTTGTGCCAGGTATCTTCGAGATAATACGTGAGACTGTCAGGAGTGACTGCTTCCAAATGCCTGTAAAGATCGTAGCTGCCCGGAAAAGGCGGAGTCTCTTTCAGACCGAATTCCTGGTTGAAAGCAAACAGTGCCTGATCCAATGCCTCATCTCCTATCAGATCCCTCAACCCATAGATGATCAGACTGCCTTTGTTGTACCATTGGTAGGGACGGTTGCAATTGATGAACACGTTCTCCTTTTTGCTTTCACCGGATCTTCCTGATAAATAGCGATCCAATTCATCTTTGAGAAAACGCTTCATGTTGTCCTTTCCATACCTTCTTTCGGTGAGGATCAGGGCAGAATATTCAGCCAGTGATTCAGATATCAAATTGGACCCGCGGGTATAATTGGGCGTTACCTGATGCCCCCACCACTGATGGGCCAGCTCATGCGCAGTAACATAATAGACATAGTCAAAGCTGTTGGGATCACTGAAGTCAGCCACCCAGCCGAAACTCTCGGAAAAGGGAACGGTATTGGGAAAGGACTGTGCAAACCCGGCATACCTCGGAAACTCCAGCAAGCGCATCTGCCTGAACTGGAAATTGCCGTATGTATCCGAGAAGTAGGTCAAACCATCTTTATAAGCAGCCACAAATCTATCTAGGTTATAGTCATGGCCCTTGTGGTAAAACACCTCTATATCCACCTCCTGTCCATCAGAAAGCATAGTCTTTTCTCGATACACCTCATATTCGGCGGAGACCACACTGAAAAAGGCCTGAATCGGCGTATCCTGTATGTAATGAAAGTATCTCCTGTCCCCTTCTGTCCATTCCTGCTGCAGGTATCCGGGCGCCACCGCTATCTGAGAAGGGATGGTACTTACGGTCGCCTCAAAGAAAACAAAATCAGCGTCACCGGCAAACAGCAGCGTCCGTTGACCATAGGGATCATCATATTCGGGAAGGTCATCAGGCTTGGGAGGTAAACCGTACTTTTTCCTGTCTTCATCACTCTCCAGTTCCAAATCAGATGTGTACCCAATCCTTGGTAAACCGTCTGCAATAAAAGTTCCGTTGTAGACCAGTTCTCTGCCGTACCCTGAATTTGGAAACCCTTCGTTGATGACCTTACTGACCACTTTGAACTCCAGGGTATCTCCAGGCATCATTGTCTTTGGAAGAGCTGTAATTTTGTACCATTCCTTTTCTGGCTTCTTACCGAATATCTGGAATTTACGTGGGGTATAAGTCAGCGGAAAACGGTAAGGCAATGTATCCCCAGCGTACAGGATATGGAATTCTGTTAGCGTTCTGCTATGGAAGTGGATCGAATCAATGGGTGAATCAGTTTTGTTGACCAGCTGCAGAATTGAGGAAAAAAAGGCGTCCCTTTCCATGGGGTAAAGGTCTGCTGTGAGGTTGATTTTGGTCAGCTTCGGCTGAGGTATTTTTTCATACTGCTTCAACTGCTGCTCATATGCCACTGCTCGAAGCTTGCCTTCTTTGACGGTAAGGTAACCATTGGTGTATACCACTGAATGATAGATGAATCCTCCAAAAAGTATTGCTGCCAAAAGAAAAACATATGATAGGTAAGTGGCAGGCCTTCTTAATCTGCCTTTCGCATTCCTGATGCTGCTTTGTAAACTGTTTTCAGACCCTCGACTGAAGAATATGCTGAAAAAAAGAATCAGAAAGAGTCCGAAAGCAGTCCAATAAAGATTGAACCACAACAAAGGCTCTGCAAAATGACCTATGCCGTTCATTTCAGACCAGAGGTATGAAGGTTTGTAGGAATAGAAAAACAAATTGAAATTAAAATCCCCAAAAGACCTCATCGCAATCATGACCACCCAGATCCCTATAGCCACTGCATGTCCCGCAAATTTGTTGTTGACAACCAAATGGACTGCGAATACAAGCATGATCATTTGCAGATAATCCGGTAGAGTGATCAGGTAACTGTCTATAAGGTAAGCCGGAATATTGTAACTGAAGTAACCTTTCAAGGTCTGAATGATGACCCCCACGATGATAGGCAAGGTGGCAAGAATTACAGCAATACTGACCATACCAAAAAACTTTGAAGCGATGACCACCCCGTCCTTTACCGGAAAGGTATCACTGAATTTGGCATAGCCGGTACTGTTATCCCTGTGCAGGGATTCTCCTGTAAAGAACACGAGGATGATGAACACAAAAAGCACATAGTCATAGCCTTTGAACGCCAGCAATACGGAAGTAACCGGGTGGGAAGGCACACTATACAATGTCTCTCCTATCCAGAAATCCAGCACAAGAAAGATCAACCCTCCCAAAAGGATGGATCTAAAGTAGATATCCTTGGTGACGTTTTGGATTTCAATTTTGGTCAGCGTCTTAAAACCAGACCAAAGGTAGCTGCGGGAAAAATCCGGCTTTACTTTTGGTATTGCACCAATAGGTGCTGTTTCTGTACCTATTGGCGCTTTTTGTTTCTGCTGATCTGTCCTAAAGAAGTAACTAAAGCTGAACCTGAAATAAGCAGCAACAAATAACAAAAGGCCTACCAATGTCCAGATAACCCTGTTCAGTAGCAGGTTGCCAGTGACCGATAGCAGAAAGGTATTCTGTTCAAAGGGAGTAAGATAACGGGTCTGAATATCGAAGGAATTCAGTGCAAATGGGTCAATCAGCTGGACCAGGTCTTTGTTTTCCATATCCTGTGAGAGGAAATTGGCCAGCAGGTACCCAATGAAGATCACAATGCCGCCTGAATAGATAGACTTGATGTTTCGGGTAAATATGATCAGGGCAAAAAACAAGGACCCTGCAAGCCAGAAGCTTGGCAGCACGAGTGTCAACCAGGGATGTAAGTAATTGATCCATGTATTGGGACCATAGCGCTCAGGATCTGTTCCAAACAGTGGTCCCAATATACTTCCCAGATAAATTCCGATTAAGCTGCCCAGAGAGATGAAAAGCAAAGTTGCAAATGAGCCCCAAAAGCGGCCCATAAAATAAGCAGACTTGGATATTGGATAAGAAAACATGAAAGTTCCGGTCTTATGCTCAAGATCCCGGTAAAGGGGTACACCCATTACCGCCGAGGCGATGAGAATACCAAACAAGGAGATGAGCAAAAGCAGATTAGCTATCACAATTGGGGAATTGTGGTATACTTTTTCGGATGCAGGTGTACTGCCAAAGCCAATCAAAAGTAGCGAAATGACCAACAGCAGCAGAAAATAGATATAGGTGGCAGGTCTTCCAAACCTATATTTGAGTTCGAAGGTAAAGATATTCCAAAACATAGGCAGAGCTTAAATGGTGATGGGATCAACTTTTCTCGAAATAAAGCTGAAGTACACATCCTCCAGGTCTGCCGGAACAGGTTCAAAGCCGTTGCTGGGATCGGTGTCACTTTCAATTCTCAGGCTCAGCTTTCCTTCAATCAGCTTAGTCGAAATCACATGGTAGTCCTTGCGGTACTGTTCAAGTTCCGACTTAAGGATGGCTTTGTTGAAAATCCTGTTCTGCAATAGTTGTATCCCTTCTTTAGGTTTGCCTTGCATCAATACTTCTCCCTGACAAATGATGGCCATATTGGAACAAAGGGTATTGACATCCTCCACGATATGGGTAGAGAGGATGATAATAGTGTTTTCTCCCAATTCGGAAAGAAGGTTGTAAAACCTGTTTCGCTCGGAAGGGTCTAGACCAGCAGTAGGTTCATCTACGATGATCAGGGAAGGGTTGCCGATCAGCGCCTGCGCGATCCCAAAACGCTGCCGCATCCCGCCCGAGTAAGTGCCAAGGGCTTTCTTACGATCCTTGAAAAGATTTACTTTCTGCAGCAGCGCCGCCACCAGTTCTTTCCTTTCAGAACGATTGCCTACACCTTTCATCTGAGCGATATGGTCTAGCATGACCTCTGCATTGATTCTAGGATAGAGGCCAAAGTCTTGAGGCAGGTAACCTAATCTTTCCCTGACTTTTTGTTTGTCATTCAAAACATCCAAACTGTCCAAATATGCTGTCCCAGAATCTGCATCCTGCAAGGTGGCCAAAGTCCTCATTAAAGTAGACTTACCGGCACCATTGGGTCCAAGCAATCCAAACATACCCTGTGGTATAGTCAGGGAAATATTATCCAAGGCTTTTACCCCATTGGAGTAGGTTTTAGAAAGGTTTTTAATGGTCAATTCCATAATAAATGATTTAGTTGTGGAAATCTGGATGAAAAGCAGATGAAGACGGAAGAATTCTGTCAACATTTACCAACTAAAATTTAAACAAAACAATCTACCTGCCGAAACAATTGGTAATTAAATACTTATAATAAGTTGTTCAGCGCAGAAAATAGGGTGATGGATGCGTTTCAAATCAACCATGTCCAAGAAAAGATGTATTGGTAAAACATCTTGCCCAAAAATGCGCACTCAAAAATCAATCTCAAGGTAAAATAAATACCTCCCAAAGCTTTTGGAGAATCTTTCCTTTAGGTAAATGGGAGGAAATTTATTTTGCAAGACCTTCTTTTACCAGCTTTAAAGCTGAGTCCAACTCCTGAACTTTTTGAGGATTTTGATTAGCAAGATTTGTTGTTTCAGCGGGATCATCATTTAAATTAAATAGCTGTCCTTCGGGCAAAAATCCCGTTTCTATCTCTGTGCCCCATGGAACAATGGAAGGCCCCTGATGTGCTGGTATGTATTTAAACCCATCAGAGCTGACATATGAAAGCACGTTCTGTATGGCTTCCTGAACTAGACCTTTTCTGCCCGTTTCACTTTTCCCAAGCAATACATCCAACAATGGCTCGCTGTCCTTTGCCATTTGATGATCATATTGGACATCATACAATGCTGCAAATGATGCCAATAAATCCACTTGTGAAAATAAAGCTGATGATCTACCGGTAGCGACTTTTCCTGGCCAATGAACAATTAAAGGAACTTTGGTGCCTGCCTCAAAGGCACTGTATTTGCCACCCCTCAATGGACCTGCCGGCCTGTGATCCCCTACCTTTTCCTTTGCCCCATCTACATATCCATCATCCAAAACAGGTCCGTTGTCCGAGCTAAAGATGATCATAGTATTGTCAAACAATCCCTTTTCCTTAAGGTGGGCTATCAGCGCCCCAACTGTATAATCCAACTGCACCAACACATCTCCTCTTGGCCCAAACTCCGTGGTTCCTTGAAAACGCTCATGCGCAATTCTCGGTACATGGATGTCATGGGTAGCAAAATACATGAAAAATGGATTCTTTTGATTTTCATCAATAAATGTATAGGCTTTAGTCAACAGCTGATCCGCAATATCCTCGTCTCTCCACAAGGCTGACTCTCCTCCTTTCATATATCCTATTCTGCTGATACCATTGACAATGGTCTGATCGTGTCCATGTGACCACATGGTGGTAAGCAATTCGGGATTTTCTTTACCGGTAGGTTGTTCTCCAATTTTATCTTTGTAGCTCACAGCAATCGGATCATTTGGATCCAAATTGACTACATGGTGATTTTCCACAAATACGGTAGGGACCCTATCACCCGTAGCTGGTATCAAAAAGGAATAATCGAATCCTATTTCCAATGGCCCGGGTGAAATTTTCCCATTCCAATTTGGTCCATTCCCTTCTCCTAAACCCAAATGCCACTTTCCAATCACGCCCGTAGTGTATCCAGCTTTTTTGAATACTTTTGGGAGTGTTTCCCGCTCGGGTCTGATCAGCGCCACTGCATCTCCGGCGGCAACACCCCTTCCCCTAGCCCTCCAAGCATATTCTCCAGTCAGCAAGGCATATCTGGAAGGAGTACAGGTGGCAGCGGTGGCGTAGGCATTGGTCAACAACAGTCCATTGTTAATTAGTCCATCAATGTGAGGAGTAGGAATCTTGCCCCCCATTGCCTGAATATCTCCATATCCTACATCATCTGTATAAATAATTATTACGTTGGGCTTTACATCAAACTCATGAGTTGCTTTGCTACATGAACCAAATAGAAATAGGATTATAGAGGTATATAGGAAAATTAGAAGTCGGTGATTTGACATAAAGGCAAAATAATGTAGTGGGCAATTGGATGAAGCAAACTTTAACTGTTTCACCATACAATGAATTTATCGCTTTTAAGTGATTATTCCACTTATATTGACAGAAGCGTTGATTGGTTCTGAAAAATGAAGCTCAATGTGCAGAAAAAGATCAAGTCTGATCAAGGGGTTCCACAAAAGGCGGGGCTAATTAATTATACTGCCTTAATTTTTGGCAGTCATTTTCTACCATTTTATTCACGCGACGTGCGCACCGATTCACGAAAAAAACACAACGCTTATCCAATACCACAATAGCATATTTAAGGCAGCGTCAGCTCATGACTGGTATCAAATGCCTAGTATCTACTTCCCTCCTGCGCATCTTTTAGAGCAATATTTGACTGATTCCCAATTTTTTTCCCATTTCTTTCTCCAGGAAAATGGTCTTTGGCAGACGGGGCAGGTTTTGGTAGGAAGGTGCTGTTTCTTCATAGAATCGGTTACAGCAACTTAACATCAATGATCGCCAAAGGTTTTTTCTCCCGCCAAAATATTTAACTCCAAGATATTTTCTCTAGGAGGCAATGGACATGTAGCAAAAGGAGTGAAAACACAAGGTGGATTGTAAGCCTTATTGAAATCGATAACCAAAGGTTCATCTCCAGCTGGCTTAGGGATATAAAGATACCTTCCTCCACCATAAGTCTCCCCACCACTTGTTCCATCAGCTAGGATCAGAAAAAGTTGATCCCCTTCTTCCAAAGCCTGTAGCTGATACTCCTTACCATCTTTTTCAAATACTACATATCCAGGAGAAGGGTTCGGGGTAGTCTGACCTAGGACGTTGGTAATCATCAGCTCACGGGGTGGATCATAGGGAATAAACCTACCACTGAGACGCCAATCAAGTGAGACCGGGTATTGGGGGATGTGGTCAAATGTCGTAACAGCCGAAGCTTCGAGATCTCTCAACCTGACCCCAAAAGCATCTGCTCTTTTGATGATATTCCACCTCAGGCTTCTGTATGCCAACTTCAGACTTTCACCGTTATCTGCATCAAATATCAGGGTGCTTCCAGATAGTTCTTCCCCGTTTATAGAAATCCCTTGTACTGTTGGGGTAAAAAACACCTGATTCCCTTTCAAGTCAAAAATACCCAAGGATGCAGGAACAAGAAGTGACTCAATTTTTAAGTTCTCATCTTCCCCACTGCCAAAGCTATTGGAACCCTCTTGAAGCCAGAAAAGCCCAATCAGATTCAGCCAACCATCTTCAGCCAAAAGCGAATTGACTCGCTTTTCATGCCATTCAGCTATTTCTTGTGCGTGTTGGGTTGGATTGATTTCTTGTTGGGGTGACCGGCTGCAGGCCATGATTAGCAACAGCCCTATCCAGAAATTTCTCATATCTTCAGTCTATATCAGGCTAAAGTTAATCAGAGTTCGGGAGCATTAAAAGTATCTCCTTGGGTGAAGTCGCCTGTTTCAAATCCTTTCTTAAACCACCGCATGCGCTGCGCGGACGTTCCATGGGTAAAAGAATCTGGCACTACTTTGCCTCCTGCCTGCTTTTGCAATCTATCATCTCCAATTGCATTGGCTGCATTAAGAGCCTCCTCCAGATCTCCCGGCTCAAGTGAACCTTGTAAACGCTGGGTATGGTGTGCCCAAACCCCGGCAAAGAAATCTGCCTGTAGCTCAAGTCTAACGGAAAGCTGATTGTATTCTTTTTCACTGACCTTATTGCGCATACCATGGACTTTATCGGTTATCCCCATAAGTTTCTGGATGTGGTGGCCAACTTCATGTGCGATCACATATGCTTGGGCAAAATCCCCAGGTGCATTGAGCTTATTTTTCATATCTTGATAAAAGCTCAAATCAATGTAGACCTTCTCATCGGCAGGACAATAGAAAGGCCCTGTGGCCGCAGAGGCAAAGCCACAGGCAGAATTGACCTGACCTGTAAACAAGACTAATGTGGGCTCTCTATAACCTTGTATCAACTCATTCCAGACATCCTCTGTATCCGCTAAAACGACAGCCGTAAAATCCGCCATTTCCTGTTCTGCAGGGGTAGGCTGGTAATTGCTGACATTGGCATATCCCCCCCCACCAACAAACTGTTGGAGCAATGCAAGTGGATTGGTGCCTGTCAGGAATGTAAAGAGCAGAAAGAGGCCCACGAGTATCAATCCTGTCTTAGAAAATAGAATCCTCATCAGTGGCCCTATCAAAAACGGAGAAATACCACCACCTCCAGACGAGCGTCCTCTCCTATCTTCAATGTTGCTGCTTTTTCTTCTGCCTTGCCATTTCATAGCTATATTTTATTGTTACCTGTTTTGTAAAAAATTAATTTAACGATTAGCTTGGTATTTGTCATATCTTATCAAAAATAACCGCTGAAGTAACCTATCAAACCTGTCACGTACTACCTTGTGTAATATCAAATTACAGGTTTATCTTGAACTTTCATCTAAAGAAAACACCATGCAAAAACACTACCTGAAATCACTGCTGCTGCTCTTAATTTTAATTAGTCCGCAAATGCTCACTGCCCAAACTGGTGTAGGGGTAGTCAAACCAAAAGGTGCTACCCAATACTTTGATGGCACGGCTGAAATGTTGCATGAAAAATGGACATACTGGGATGGTCCCAGGCTTAAAGCAACTTTGCCCATCAAATGGAAAATAGTCGATGATCCAGTAGATAATGGCACGGTAATGAGCAGCAACGACCCTGCAGCTGCAGGTGGACTTTATGGTGCAGCAGACATTGTCACCAAAGACAAATTCAGGGATTTCAGGCTACACGTTGAATTTTTGATCCAAGAAGCCGGGGGCAACTCAGGTGTGTATCTGCAAAACAGATATGAAATTCAAATCTTGGATGGTGATTATGGCTTACACGGTATGGCAGCCATCATCAATGAACACTTGCCAACTGAAGAAGCATACAATGGTATTGGCAAATGGAATGCCTATGATATCAATTTCAAGGCAGCTCGATTCAAGGATGGAAAACTGACCGAAAAGGCAAGAGTGACAATCTACTTCAACGGCAAAAAGATACATGAAGACAAAGAAATACAGCAGGTTTGGGGTGGCCCTAATTCCGGCATCGACGGAGGCAATGATGGAGGTAAAGGCATTACTGATCAACCTGGAGGATTAAAATTACAAGCCGAAGGACACAATGTGCTGTACAGAAACATCTGGATCAAAGAACAAGACTTAAAAAAGAAAGGGACTGACTTTTAATTTAGCAGTACCATTATTCCAGCAGGCAGATTTATTACCTTCAGTAAGCCGCCTGCTGGAAATGAAAAACAAACCAATATATCATAGTTACAAGGCACTTCGATTTTTCAAAATTTTGCTCTTTACGTCATTGCTAGACTCAAAATTCTCTTTTTTGATACCAACACTTTCTTTAACGGCAATAAAAAATGATTGCATTTGATCTGCCTAATCAGGTTGAAACAGATTTTATTAAGTATTTGACAATTGTCCCATTCTCATAAAGGACATGAAGGTGATCTTTGTCCACTGAAATTTCATCAGGCATCTGCCCATTGTCCAGGTTGGGAAGGAAGAAAGAGAAAATGTAATCTTTGGAGAGGTGATCATAAACATCAACAGGCCTTTTATTGTCGTAACTAGGCAGAAGTAAATTGGATAGGATAAAGATATGCTGCTGATTGATGCCCCTGCTGTAGTTGCCTCTTAGATCAGGTTCAAGTCCATGAACCAAATATCCAGGACAAATTTCATGCTTAGCAAGCTTGGGAACTGGCAGCTGATCAATTGTCCGCATGGTAGCCAAAGGAGCTCCCTTCTGATCAAAAACAAAGAAAATCCCTGTCTTATTACAGGAATAAACAACCTTCTCTGCCACCAGAAAAATACCCTTCGAAAACAAGATTTTTATCTAGTGGCAAATTTTTCAATTCATTTTCATTTAAAATTCTTTGCAACAAATCACCTATTTGATATGCATATGTAAAATCATTTTGGCTACTATTAAAGACAACAAAGCTAAAATAGTCATCACCGGAAAGTGTTGCGAGAAATTTATCCTGTTCAAGATGGACCATATCGTGAATCCATTTACCTTGCTTGATTTTATAAAAACTAATCAAGGAATCTGCTCTATCAAATACCCTAATTAGCTGCTGACTATGGTCAAAGGTCAGGTAGCTTAAATCCTCAAAAAAGAAAAGTATCTTGATGCCCACATGCTCTAAAGGTCCATCTCCTGCTTTTATTTTTTGATCAATGGGATTCAAATTTTCATCAAGTATCAGCACCTGATTCTGTTGATTGTTTATAAGCAACAACCTGTTTTCAAAAGTCTGGATTAAGAATTCCTTTTGGTCATATTCGAATCTTCCTAGTTCTACGAGTAAATTGTCCTTAAAATTTCTTTTCCTGATAGCTTTGCCGATTTCTTCAAAAACCATGTCTTCACTACCTGAAAATTTCAAGTCACACCCGATCAAGATAATGATCAACAAGGAAAAGCAGATTTTGTGCAACATGTACTTCAAGACAAAGGATTGCTTTTGTAGGATTACATTTTTTACAAATGATTCAGGCTAGGTAAATCATGTATTTCCAGAGCTTGGAAATACATGGGAAATTTAATTTTAAAAATAATTCAGGTTAAAAAGAGGTGCACTTTTTTAAACGTTTATTATAAATTAAAGCAACAACCGGCCTTTCAACATCTTGGCAAAAGCCAGGACATTTGGATACATATGTTGGGATTGATGTAAAACGGTATCTGCATCAAAATAACCTAAAGCCATACATTCATCTGAGGGCACAAAGTCCAGGTGCTTTAAACGTGCCTTATAGACAACATTGACGATGTGCTGACCCTTGGGGTTGATGCACGAAAAAAAATAGGAAGGTTGAGCCTCAATATCCTGAACTTCAAGGCCCATTTCTTCTTTAATTTCCCTTTGTAACGCCTGTTCCGGACTTTCTCCAAAATCCATTCCTCCACCTGGAAGCTCCCACAACCTATTGGCCTCTTGAATCAAAAGAAATTCTCCTTTATCATTGAGGATCATCGCTTTGATGGAGACTCTATAAAAGCAATTCGGTATTGGATTTTCCATAAGCTGCTAATCTTGACAAAAAAAAAAGCGGTTCAAATGAACCGCCTTTATGATTTGAAGCCGTATTACTCGGCGTTTTCTTTTTTGTTTACTGTAATGGTGAGCTCTTCACCTTCTCCAGGATAGTCAGCTAAAATGACATCATTTTCTGACAATTCACCTTTCAGGATCTCTTCAGCCAAAGCATCTTCAAGATACTTTTGAATAGCCCTGTTCAATGGTCTTGCACCATATTGTTGGTCATATCCTTTTTCAGCTAAGAAGTCTTTGGCTTTATCCGTCAATTCGATGGTATAACCCAAATCGGTGATTCTTCTAAAGAGCTTAGCCAAGCTGATGTCGATGATTTGGTGGATATGTTCTTTGCTCAAAGAGTTGAACACTACCACATCATCAAGCCTGTTCAGGAATTCAGGGCTGAAAGCTTTTCTCAAAGCACTCTGAATGGTGGATTTCATCACATCATCCATATTTTGCTCCTTAGCTTTGGAGGCAAAACCTATACCTGACCCGAAATCCTTCAAATCCCTGACACCGATATTCGACGTCATGATGATAATTGTATTTCTGAAATCTACTCTTCTTCCAAGACCATCAGTAAGGATACCGTCATCCAATACCTGCAATAGGATATTGAATACATCAGGGTGCGCCTTCTCAATTTCGTCAAGCAAGACTACAGAGTATGGTTTACGTCTTACTTTTTCAGTAAGCTGACCACCTTCTTCATATCCTACATATCCAGGAGGTGCACCTACCAATCTTGATACGCTGAACTTCTCCATGTATTCCGACATATCGATTCTGATTAAGGAATCTTCTTTGTCGAAAAGATAAGTTGCCAACATTTTAGCCAATTCAGTTTTACCCACACCTGTAGGTCCTAGGAAGATAAAGGAACCAATTGGTTTTTTAGGATCTTTTAGGCCTACTCTTGTTCTCTGAATAGCTTTCGTCAGTTTTTTGATGGCCTCATCCTGACCAATGACTTTGGATTTGAGTTCCTCCGGCATGTTCAGCAATTTGGCACCTTCATTTTGTGCTATTCTTTTTGCAGGAATACCAGTCATCATGGCAATAACCTCAGCCACATTGTCTTCTTCCACCATGTAGCGTTTGGTTTTGCTATCCTCTTCCCAACGGGTTTTGGCATTTTCCAATTGCTCAAGAAGTTTTTTCTCCTTATCGCGCAATTGTGCTGCTTCTTCGTACTTCTGGCTTTTTACAACCCTGTTTTTCTCTATTTTGATCTGCTCGACTTCCTCTTCTAGTTTGAGGATTTCTTCAGGAACGTGGATGTTGTTGATATGCACCCTTGCTCCTGCTTCATCTAGGATATCTATAGCCTTATCAGGTAGGAATCTATCAGAAATATACCTATCAGAAAGTTTGACACAGGCTTCAATAGCCTCATCTGAGTAGGTTACATTGTGGTGATCTTCGTATTTGTCCTTGATGTTGTTGAGGATCTGAACAGTCTCTTCAGGAGTAGTGGCATCGACCATTACCATCTGGAATCTTCTGGCCAAGGCACCATCTTTTTCGATATACTGTCTGTACTCATCCAGCGTAGTAGCCCCGATGCATTGGATTTCTCCACGTGCCAAGGCAGGCTTGAACATGTTGGAAGCATCTAGTGAACCGCTAGCACCCCCTGCACCGACGATGGTGTGGAGCTCGTCGATAAAGAGGATGACATTTGGGGATTTTTCAAGCTCATTCATGACGGCTTTCATTCTTTCCTCAAACTGACCTCTATATTTAGTACCAGCTACCAAAGATGCCAAATCCAAAGTGACTACACGCTTATTGAAAAGCACACGGGAAACTTTCTTCTGCACGATCCTAAGTGCAAGTCCCTCGGCGATTGCCGTTTTACCTACACCTGGTTCACCTATAAGAATTGGGTTGTTTTTCTTCCTTCTTGAAAGGATCTGGGCAACCCTTTCAATTTCTTTTTCACGGCCTATGATTGGATCAAGCTTGTCGTCCTCTGCCATTTTGGTAAGGTCACGGCCGAAGTTATCCAATACCGGAGTACGGGATTTTTCAGCTGTGCCGCTCTTCGAACTGCCAGAAGATCCGCCTGAAGAGGAACCAAACAGCTTGCTGCCATCCTCATCTGGATCATCAGCTTCAGCTTTTCCTCTTGGAGAAGCATCAGTCTGGAATTCCAGCATTTCTTTTACCGAATCATATGAAGTATCAAACTTATTCAAAATCTGTGTGGCTATATTGTCCTCATCCCTTAAGATCGAGAGCAATAGATGCTCTGTGCCGATCAACTGGCTTTTGAAAATTTTAGCCTCCAGATATGTTATTTTCAAGACCTTCTCAGACTGCCTTGTCAGAGGGATGTTGGCCAGGTTTTTCACATTATGGTTTGCAGTACCTTTCACAGCCCTTTCAATGGCATTCCTGAGCTCGTCTAACGGAACTCCTAATTTTTTCAGTATGGAAACAGCTACTCCTTCTCCTTCCCGAATCATGCCCAGCAAGAGGTGTTCGGTCCCAATGTAATCATGTCCCAGCCGGAGTGCTTCTTCCCGGCTAAGTGAGATCACCTCTTTGACCCTGTTTGAAAATTTTGCTTCCATTTATATCCTTTCTAATTTGATTTGAAATCTTTAATAATGTTACCGAATTTGTTTCTAAAACACAATCCTTTTACACTTTGTTCAATGATTTTTTTTGGGACTTCAAAAGAACATCTTGACTTTCCGGTCCCATACAGAATAATAAATCCAAGATACTGAGGTTAGGCACAAAGTCTACGCCAAATAGCTGGGGATAAGGTTGGGGCTGATAGATCTCCCTTGTGGCAAAATCTTGCTTGGAATTAAGAATACCACGTATATCCACGGCATTATGTTGTAATTCTACCTGTGCAATTTCCTTTAAAATTATTTTCATCCCCAACAATTTGAGACAAACTGTCAGCAGTTCAATGTTTAGGTCTACCAGATAATCGGCATTTCTGTCATAAACACCTTTGATGTAAGGAAAATAATATTCAAAATAAGGTGCTTTTCCATAGGCACTTTGAATACCCCTCAAATGGATATTTTTCCACTTTTGATTTTGGTCAATCTTTATGTCCCTTAAAACTTTATGCCCTCCGCCATGCACCGGAACTGAAAGGGTTTCGACTTTATTGGCAAGAAGGATTGTAGTCCTGTTGCGGTAAGACTGTTTCTCATATTTCCCATCTAAGTCAAGTAGCAGCTCATTCTGTCCCAATAGGGCCACAAAAAATTCAAGGTTTGGAAGATAAAATAAGTCGGCACAGGTAGTTAGGTTCATAAGGAACGCGACGGTTTATTTTACGGCCGCAACAAGGCCGAAAGTAAGTGAATTTCTCCTTTAGCTTAAAACAGATTGCGCTAAATTTTTCCAGCTTAAAGCAATTCTTCCACCGACCCCAATCCCTGACGGACAATTTCAATTTCGTCTCCCGAACAGTCCAAAATCGTGGAGGCAACATTATTTCCATATCCTCCATCAATGACAATATCCACAAGATCCCTGTATTTTTCATAGATCAACTCAGGATCTGTGCTGTACTCTACAATCTCGTCTTCATCATGTATGGAAGTAGTCAAAATCGGCGCTCCAAGTTCCTTGACCAAAAGCCTAGGAACAGAATGGTCCGGCACACGGATACCAACTGTCTTTTTGTTGGAATTGAGCATTTTAGGTACCTGGTTGTTGGCTTCTAGAATAAAGGTATAAGGGCCAGGAAGTGCTTTTTTCATCATCTTAAAAACCTTGGTGCTCAAAGACCGGGTATATTCTGAAATATTGCTCAGGTCATAACAAATGAAAGAAAAGTTGTGCTTTTTGACCTTGATCCCTTTGATTTGGGCTATGCGTTCCACAGCTCTTAGGTTGTGGATGTCACAACCCATTCCGTATACGGTATCTGTGGGATAGATGATCACCCCTCCATTACGGAGTACTTCTACAATTTTTTGGATTTTGCGTGGGTCAGGATTCTCTGGATAGATCTTGATAAATTCTGCTGCCATGGTATATTTTTTTTACTTTAAAAATAGAATATTATCGCTACAGCTGTCGCAACTGTGCATTCAAGTAAGCTACAATAGGCAAATCTGCTACCGCCCAATCCAACTCTCCCAATCTTTCTACCGGCAACCAAATATATTGCTGGTGCTCTTTTAACTTGATTGCACCACTTGTATAGCTGCAAATAAAGGGAATAAGTTCAATGATCCTTGATTCTTGATAGGCATGCTTTACATTCGGAATAGCTTTAAGAATACGAATTTCAATATCAAGTTCCTCTTTTATCTCTCTTAGAATGCAGGTTTCAGGAGATTCACCTTGTTCTATTTTCCCTCCTGGAAATTCCCATTTTCCCGGATGTGCCATTTTTTCACTCCTTTGAGTACAGAGTATCTGGGAATTATGTATGATGATGGCACAGGTCACAGGGATGATTGTTGACATGATGAGGATGTTTTTGGTGAGCCTATGGACAAAAATCCCTATTTTTGCCGTTAATTATATAGTTTATTGCCAAAAATATGCTGGAAGATAAAAAGTCCAAATTCTATCTCGTACTTGTCATTTCCTCATCGGTCTTGTTGACCTCCTTTGCATTCTATTTTTACCAGGCCTTTTTCAGCCCCAACACCCTTCCTGAAAAAGAGGAACCTTATATGCTGCGTATTCCAAGCAACGCTACTTTTAAAATGGTGAGTGACAGTCTTTACCAGAATGACGTGATACAAGAACTGGTCTCATTTAGCTTTGTATCCAAAGTATTGGGCTATCAAGAAGATGTCAAGCCAGGACTATATACCGTCAAGCCAAGGATGACCAATCTCCAGTTGATAAAAATGCTTCGTTCAGGGGCCCAGACGCCTGTAAAACTTACGTTCAACAACGTGAGAACGAAGGAAGACCTTGCTGAGAAAATCACCCGTAATCTAGAGATTACACCAGACCACTTTATGGACCTGCTGAGTGATTCAGTCAACATCAGGAAATTCGGTTTCGAAGAAGAAACCATTATGGCCATGTTTATCCCCAACACCTATGAGGTGTGGTGGAACGTGTCAGCTGAAAGTCTTTTTGACAGGATGTATAAGGAGTACGATAGATTCTGGACGGCTGAGAGAAAAGACAAAGCCGACCGACTGGGCCTCAGTCAGAATGAAGTGTCCACCTTGGCTTCTATTGTACAAGCAGAAACGCAAAAAGCTGACGAGAGACCAAAGGTCGCAGGAGTGTACCTCAACAGGCTCAAAATTAACATGGCACTTCAGGCAGATCCTACTTTGGTGTTTGCTGTAGGAGACTTTGGAATCAAAAGAGTGCTCAACGTTCACAAGGAAATTGACAGTCCTTACAATACCTATAAATACACAGGACTACCTCCAGGACCTATTAATTTACCAGAGATTTCTGCTCTTGATGCAGTACTCAACGCAGCTGAACACAATTACCTGTACTTTTGTGCCAAAGATGATTTTTCGGGCTATCATGCTTTTGCAAGCAACTTTGATGAGCATCTCAGCAATGCCAGGAAATATCAAAATGCACTAAACAGAGCAAAAATTTATTAAACATGTTTCAAGCCACAACACAGGTCAGGGTACGGTATGCCGAAACAGATCAGATGGGCTATGTCTATTATGGCAATTATGCCATGTACTTTGAAGTAGCCAGAGTGGAAGCACTCCGAAGCGCTGGATTCTCCTATAAAGAAATGGAAGATGAAGGTATCATCATGCCTGTACTTGAGTTACACACACAGTTTATCCTTCCGGGCAAATACGATGACTTGCTAACCATCAAAACCATCATTTCAGAGCTTCCGGGAATCAGGATCAGGTTTGACTATGAAGTGACCAATGAAAGTGGCACCTTGCTTACCAAAGGATGGACCACTTTGACTTTTCTGAACAAAGCTTCACATAGACCTGTTAGACCTCCGAAGCAACTTATCACGTTACTCCAACCTTATTTTGACTGATCTTCATACGTGAAAAAAAGGATTCGCCTATATTCCATTAAGTTGACAAGACGCGCCAAGCTGCTGCGAAGTGTGCATTTCGGCAATCCTGACCAAAATCTTTATGATGTAGGCAGGATATTTCTGGAGCAGATGCGTAAAGATGAACTTACAGAAAAAGCAGGTGCAGTAGCTTTCAGCTTCACAATTGCGATGTTTCCGCTGATCCTATTCCTTTTGAATGTAATTCCCTATATCGGCTGGTTTTTCCCCAATGTCACAACCAGCAATATCCTGCTATTCATAGAAGATACACTTCCACGAAGCATCTATATGGAGGCAGAAAGTACTATAATGGATATAGTCAGCAAGCCCAGACAAAGCCTCTTATCATTAGGTTTTTTTCTTGCCCTGTTCCTTTCAACCAACGGTGTCGTTTCGATGATGAATGCATTCAATGCAGTGTATCGAACTAAAGAAAACCGCACTTTTTGGGAAACAAGACTGATTGCAGTTGGTATTGTAATGGTGTTGGTACTGTCCATTTGTGGAGCCGTTTTGATTATGATCGGAGGCAGCAGCATCCTTTACATGATTTCAGAATGGGAAATCGTGTCCAGCAACTTATATTATTATATGTTGACCTTCTTCAGGTTTGTGGTACTGCTGTCGGTCTTCGTATTTGCCACTGCATACATCTTCCGGTTTGCACCTGCAGTACATGAAAAATGGCGTTTCTTTTCGGTAGGTTCCCTTGTCGGAGGGTTTTTGATTACACTGGGATTTTATCTATTCACTTTTTACCTCAACAATTTCGCTACGTACAACAAGCTTTATGGCTCCATTGGGGCTATGATAGCGATTATGTTCTGGCTATTTATTACTTCTTTAATCATTTTGGTCTCCTTTGAAATCAACGTCAGTCTGGACAAAGCTGCCTTAAGGAAACACGTCAGTAAAAACATGGACATTCAAATTTCCTGATAATCCGAAATGTTTAGCCCATTTTTTGCACCTTATTTGGAGGCCTGAATTCTAAATTATAAAAAGGCTAACTGAAAACTGGAATAGAGTATTTTTCGGGAAAAATATGATAAATGTCATATTTTGAAGATTGATTTATCAACCTTGTCACCTTATGCGCAAGCTACCTTTGCCCAAGATTAAAAACCAACTCCATGGAAAAGAACAAAACCATTTTCATAGCTACCGCCGAACCCTTTAGTGGGAAATCAATAGTTGCCTTGGGCTTAGTAGACATTCTGATGTCAAAGACCACCAAAATCGGCTATTTCAAACCCATTATCAACCACAAACCTTCTGAAAAAAAAGACCTTCACATAGAGACCATAACCAAACACTTTGGTCTACCGCTCCAATATGAAGACACTTATGCTTTTACCAGAGACGAAGCCAACACCATGGCAGAATCTGGCAAGCAAGGAGATATCATTGACGGGATCATCAGCAAGTTCAAACAGAAGGAAGCCAACTTTGACTTTACCATAATTGAAGGCAGTGACTTTCTTGGAGAAGGGACAGCATTTGAATTTGACGCAAATATTTCCATCGCAAAAAACCTCGGTTCCCCAGCGATCATTGTGGTATCGGGAGAAGGCAAAACCGTCCATCAAATCCTAAACAAAGCCTTGATCACCATCAGGAATTTTCAGGAAAGGAAAGTGAATGTGCTTGCTGTGGTGGTCAACAAAGTGAAAGCTGAAGATACCGAGGAAGTAAGGGTGGCTTTAAGGCAACAGCTGAAAAAGAGAATAATTTTGGCAGTAATCCCTGCAATTCAGGAGCTTAAAAGCCCAACCATGATGGAAATCAAAAATCATTTGGGGGCCAATGTCCTATTTGGAGCCGAGCATCTGTCCAATCAGGTTGACCACTTTATATTTGGGGCTATGCAGGTTGGTAATTTCCTCAACCATATCCAGAAGAATGTCCTCATTGTAACCCCAGGTGACCGCGCGGACATTATCATGAGTTCTTTACAGGCCAATTTATCCAAAAACTATCCCAAAATTGCAGGCTTGGTACTTTCAGGGGGCTTCACTCCTTGCGAATCCGTCATCAAACTTATAGAAGGACTCACCACTTTGGTCCCAATTCTCACCGTGCAGGACGGCTCATTTTATGCTGCGACAAAAGTTGCAGGTATCCATTCCAAAATCAATCCTGAAAACTCAGAAAAGATTCTTGCTGCCATTACCACTTTCAGAAAATATATTGACACACAGGCGCTGGAAAGAGAAATTGCCACTTTCGAACATGAAGGCATCACTCCAAGGATGTTCCAATACCAGCTGACCACTTGGGCGAAGAGCCGGAAAAAGCACATAGTTCTTCCAGAAGGAAAAGACGAACGTATTCTAAAAGCAGCAGATAGACTTGTCAAACAAGGTATTGTCAACATTACCCTCTTGGGGGATGTGGATGAGATTACCGAAAAAATCAACAAGCTTGGCTTAGAGCTTACCCAAAGCAACTGTCAAATCATCAATCCTTTGGATTCTTTATATTTCGATGATTATGCGAATACACTTTATGAACTGAGAAAAGGGAAAAACATCCCACTTCAGGTGGCACGTGACCTGATGACAGACGTCTCGTATTATGGGACAATGATGGTGCATAAAGGGCATGCAGACGGGATGGTCTCGGGAGCTATTCACACTACAGCACACACCATTAGGCCCGCGTTGCAGTTTATCAAAACCAAGCCTGACACCTCTTTGGTCTCTTCGGTATTTTTCATGTGCCTCCCAGATCGGGTGACGGTGTTTGGCGATTGTGCCATCAATGTCAACCCCACTGCCGAAGAACTTGCCGAAATCGCTATATCCTCAGCAGATTCGAGCAGTCGTTTTGGCATAGAGCCTAGGATTGCCATGCTTTCTTATTCTTCAGGCTCTTCAGGAACCGGAGCAGATGTAGAAAAGGTGCGGGCAGCAACAGAGATCGTCAAGCAAAAACGTCCCGATCTCAAAATAGAAGGACCTATCCAATATGACGCAGCCGTGGATCCTGAAACAGGTCGTCAGAAAATGCCTGATTCAGAAGTAGCCGGGAATGCTTCAGTGCTGATCTTCCCTGACCTGAACACCGGCAACAACACCTACAAAGCCGTTCAGCGGGAAACAGGTGCAATGGCCATTGGCCCTATGCTTCAAGGACTGAACAAACCTGTAAATGACCTTAGTAGAGGCTGTACCGTAGACGATGTTTTCAACACCGTAGTGATTACAGCCATACAGGCCCAAGATTAAAATCCTCCCATTGAAACGCGAAATATGAAGATACTTGTCATCAATTCAGGAAGCAGTTCGCTGAAATACCAACTGTTTGACATGCCCAATGAAGCTCCCTTATGTAGTGGGCTAATAGATCGCATCGGGCAAAAAATGTCAAAAATCACACACAAATCAAAGGGTAAGGTTCATACTTCCGAACTACCAATAGCTGATCATGAAATTGGGCTAAAAGAGGTCAACAAGCTGCTATTGGACCCTGAAAAAGGTGTGCTCAACCAAATGGATGAGGTCAAAGCCATTGGCCATAGGGTGGTTCACGGGGGTGAGGAATTTGCGGCTACCACGTTGATTTCGGACGCTGTAAAAGCAAAAATCAGGGAGTTATTTGCTTTAGCTCCGCTACATAACCCACCCAACCTGCTTGGAATAGAAGTTGCGGAAAAGGTATTTCCACATGCAGCCCAAGTAGCTGTATTTGATACTGCTTTTCACCAAACCATGCCTGAGGTAGCATTCAGGTTTGCCATTCCAAATGCCTTCTACACTGAAATGGGCATACGGGCATATGGATTTCACGGCAGCAGTCACCAATACGTAGCACGTCAAGCTGGCCTGATGCTCCAAAATGACTCTGCAAAAATTGTCACCATTCATTTGGGCAATGGATGTAGCATTACTGCATGTCAAGGAGGGAAATCCATTGACCACAGTATGGGTTTGGGACCAATGGGTGGGTTGGTAATGGGCACAAGAAGTGGGGACATAGACCCTTCCATAATTTTTCACCTGATCAAGGAAAGGGGATACAGTGCCGATGAAGTCAATGAACTGCTGAACAAAAAAAGTGGACTGTTGGGCCTATGCGGATATAGTGATATGCGTGATGTGAAAAAGGCACTTGTTGAAGGGGATCCCGCGGCAATATTGGCGTACAAGCTCTATGCGTATCGCATCAAAAAATACATCGGAGCCTACGCTGCAGCGTTGAATGGGCTAGATGCCATTGTCTTTACCGCAGGTGTCGGGGAAAATGATGCTGAAATGCGTGAAGTTGTGTGTCAAGAAATGGATTTTCTAGGGATACGAATAGATGCACACCGCAATAGGCAGATGAATAGCGGAAACAGGAACGTGGAAGCTGCAGATTCCAAGGTTAAAGTCTTGGTCATTCCTACCAATGAAGAGTTGGAAATCGGCCAACAGGCCTATACTTTGCTGAAAAGTTAAATGCGGCTGACACTTAACTTTGACCTGCCCCCTTTTTTTAAAATCAGGGGGCTTTTACTTTTATAATGCAGCTCCAAAAATTTCCCGGCTAAAATCCTTCCAACAAACCTGAATTGCATTTTTTTTTTAAATAAGCAAATTTCAAAAAACCTTGCTCACTCAGCAGTAATATCAGGATTTCATGCCCCATATTTTTTCGTGCCAATCAATGTTTCCAAGGAATGTATCAAGATTCCAAAAAAAAGAACTTATGAGAAGAATACCGTTTGGGAAATAAACTTTCTTCTATAGCGAGGAGTAAATGTCTACATCTTAAAATGACCAACACAAAACTACGGATTTGACTGAAAATTTGGTTCATAAATTTAAAATAGGAAAAATAAAATTATTTTGATGGTAAATTGTTTTTATCTAAGTCAAAATTCAAACTTTTTCTATAAATTCAGCAAATAAACTTTAGTCTAAATAGCATAATGTTTTAAAATGTTTGGGCTTAAAATTTGTTTAGCCTTACTTATTTCTGTTTATAAGCGTTATTGAGCCAATTCACATATAGAAATATGCAGTAATTCCCTTTGAATTTGCTTTTTATAATTATTTTAATAGAAATTATAATTTTTAATATTTTCTTCTCACTTTAGTGTCGCGTTTTGACACCCATATGAACAACAACCTCACCAAACATTTACTCCTACAGGTTTGCAAGGAATTGATTGATGCCTCATTGATTTTCAAGGTAAAGCAGAACGGTTTTAAAGTAGAACTGGTAGCTAATCCTTACCAGAAACTGATTATAGGACCGTCAGGCAGCCAGGAACATGATTACCATAATCTATCCCTGAACCAGCTCTTTTCACAGAAAAAGCTTACCTATATCACCAAAAGTGAATTAGTGGAAAGTTTCACAAAGGTTGTTGAAAAAAAACAGATCCACGAGATCAATGACATTAAGCTTGGGCTACCAGATAATTCTGGTCAGAAGAAAGTTTTCAAAATCACCAATATCCCGATTCTTGATGCTAATAAAAAGGTAAGCTACATTGTTCATAAAATCACACACAATGTAGATGCTCCGCGAGAGGAACTTACAGGCACCATAGAATCCCTGAAAAAATCGCTTGAAATCCACAAGTCGATGCAGCAACAGACTTTTAAAGAAAGTCCATTGCCAATCATCAAAATGGATCTTGAGGGGATTGTTTTGGAAGCCAATCCGGCATTTTCGGAGCAAGTAGCTATATTAAAGCCCAGCAATATGCAAGTTGGGTTGGTGCGTCTTTTCCCTAAAGATCTTGAAACCCAGCTGATCCATCACATCCAAAAAGCAGCAGAAGGCCATCCCCAGCAGCTACAGGTGAGTATGGACCAAAATAGCCGTGAGGTAAAAATCTTTGGGCTTCACCTGCTACCTATACAGGTGGAAAATGAAGTCAGCCATATCCATGGGATTTTCATAGACAGGAGTCAGCTGAAATGGAGCCAAAAAGAGTTGATCCACAAAAGTATCCTTCTCGAAAACTGCCTACAACTCAACGAAATCCTTTCAAATTCCAACCTTCCCCAAGATGCCATGGGAAAATGCCTTGGCTTTATGTTGGACAAGTTTGAAGTTGGAGGTGTACACTTCTTCTATAAGCCATCAGCAGACAGTTTGGATATGTTGCAACTTGCAGAGCTGGTCGCAACGTGGAGGACAGTCTACAGTTTTGACAGCTTGGAATTCAGGCATATCTTACAAGAAAGAGGCGGCGCTATCCCCTCCTATCCATTCCTGCTCAAAACTTCCCAGCTCAAACAGAAAGAACTGAAGCGCCTTTTGCGCGACAGTGATGTGGAGCAGGTGCTGTGTATTCCGGTAATGCGCAAAAAAGAACTCAGGTTTTTGGTAATGTTGACTGATGACAAGACTATCAAGCTAGGAATAGAAGAGCGAAATATCTGTTCTATAATGGCTTCCTTTATCTATGCCGAGTTTCAGCAGCTGCAAGGCAGGGAGTTGGTATCCATATTTCAAAATTAATAAATCAGAAAATCAGAAGTTTAGCTTCTGAATGATGGAATTCTAGTGTCAGCAGTTTGCAATTATCCAAAATCGACCTACCTTTGCAAACCGTTAGACAACAATAGAGGAGTGGCAGAGTGGTCGATCGCGGCGGTCTTGAAAACCGTTGTACCGAGAGGTACCGGGGGTTCGAATCCCTCCTCCTCTGCAAAAAAAGGCTGAGCATGCGCTCAGTCTTTTTTTTTTGACTCGTCGGGCCTGCCCTACAAGCCGGCTCTTCGCTAAATTGCTTCACTGAAGCAATTTTTAACGCTCAGCCCTCTCCTCCTCTGCTTCAACAAATGGAATTCGCTCAGTCTTATTTTTGACTCGTCTGGCCAACCCTGCAAGGCGGCTCCTCGCTAAAACAGTCCACAGGACTGGTTTTTAACTTTTAGCACTACTCTCTGGTAATTCAACTTCAAGAATAACTGCTGATTACCTTAATTTCAGTTATTTGGCTAGACAAAAACATTTGGACAACACAATGCGCTGTTAAAAGTGCATGGGATTTTTAAAGATCATATCATTAATACTTTATTCTATTTTAAGATGATCCGCATGCTACATGCATCCTTATTCACTCTTCAAAGTTTTAACGGGATTGACCAAGGCTGCGGAAAGGGACTGTAAACTGACTAATAATGCTGTAAGCCCCAATCCAAAGATAATTGCCAGGACAAAAGTGCCAGCTCCAGGCCAATCTTTGAAAGCAAACTGTTGCATCCAGTTTTGCATCAACCATATTCCGGAAGGTATTGCGAAAAATATACCTGTCAAAGTAACACCTATAAACTCTTTGTTGAACATCCACGCAATAGTTACTGGAGATGCACCTAATACTTTTCTGATACCTATTTCTTTGACTCTTCCCGCAATTGTCATCGCCGTAAAGGCAACCAATCCCATAACAGCTATAAATACAGCCACTAAGGCAGTATAGGTTACCATGCGGCTAAGCCGTTCTTCATTTTGATAGGCTGCAAAAACGAATTCATTAAAAGGATAAATTGAAAACTCTTCCCCGGGATATACCTGTTGAAATTCATCTTTCAACAATTCCTGAAATTTCTCCGCATTTTGCTGTTTGCTTTTAACCAGAACTACTGCATTGGATCTGTTAATGGAGATATCGTTAATCCCCTCCAGAATCAGTTTGGGGTTTTTAGATAAAAGCACAGGTGATATTTCATCGTAAAGAGAGGTATGATGGAAGTCTTCCAAAATAGCCACAACCTCATGGGAGGAGAAATTGGCAGAAGCCGGAAGCTGTGCATCAACTATACTCTTCCACCCGATCTGCTGGGCAAAACGCCTGTTGACCATTACAGCACCTGAATCTAAAGTAAGGTCCTCATAGAAGTTTCTGCCTTCAGCTATTTTGATCCCCATAGTACCCAGGTAATCCCCTACTACAAAATTGAGTTGGAAAGAAAATTGCCTGCCATCCGTATTGGTAAAACCTGCATTCCACCAGTCCTCATTCCCAAATAGTGACACGGATAATGCCGCGTTTTCTACTTCCGTTCTGGCCATTAACCTTTCCCTGAACAGGTTAGCTTTGTCAAAACTGTTCTTTAGTCTTGCGATAAATTTTCCAGATGATTCAGAATTGACTGGGATAACATATACCTGATCGGGCTGAAACCCAAGATCATGGCTCTTGAGCATCTCAAGCTGATGGTACATGACCAAAGTGCAGGAAATCATAAGGAATGAAAGGAAAAACTGCAACCCCACCATTCCTTTTCTCAGCTCCTGTTTCCCAAAACTCATCATAAAAGTACCTTTCAGGACTTGTACGGTTTCCATGGCAGAAAGATAAAACGCAGGAAAACCACCTGCTAGAAGGGTTAAAAATAAAAGCAGACCTCCCATTAGGCTTAGTTGCTTCAATGTAAAAAGTATTTCCAGGTTGGTGTTAAATAAGATATTGAAATTGGGAAGCAACATCAAGGTGAGTACAACGGCAAAAACAAAAGATAAGAAGGTGATTACGATGGACTCGAACAAGAACTGGAATGCAAGTTGTTTTTTGGCTGCACCGAGTGCTTTTCTTACGCCAACTTCTTTGGCCCTTACTGCGGATTTGCCAATGGCCATGGTCACATAATTGATCGACCCAAGCACCAATACGGCCAATCCCAAGGCGAGTAAAACATATAGCATTACCGGATTTGTAATGCTGATGTTCCCTGGATTTTCACCGGTATAGAAGTGTATATTTCTGAGTGTAACGGGTTCAAAATAATATGCCCCAGCTTGATATTTATCACCCAGCGCATTTTGCATCATCGTTTCCATACCAGACGCAAGTGCAACCTTGTCTTCTGCACTTTTGGTCATGACATAGGTGTCTGTGATGACGTTGTACCAGTTGTTTAATGAAGCCAATGACTGTGTATCCGGCACCAATTCATCTGAAAGTAAAGCTTCTACCACAATACTTGAATTGGCAGGTATATCTTCTATAATTCCAGCCACAGTAAGAGGCATAAAATCATCGGACAACTTCATTTCGATGGTTTTGCCAATGGCAGGCTCCTCTCCAAAGTAACGTTTGACAGCTTCCTGTGTCAGAATCACATCATATTTGCCAAGCTTATGGTTGCCTTCAATGATCCGGAAATTAAAGATTTCCAAAAAATCTGTGCTGACAAATGAAATGAACTGCATGTATTCGCTTTTATCCGGAAGTCTTACGGAGCGGTAACTATGCATCAATCTCGTAGATTTTTCGACTAGCGGCAACTCCTGCTGCACAACGTCCTTAAGCAAAAATGGCGTGACGAAAGACTGTGACATGCCAGAATCCATTTGTTCAAATCTCTTTAATCTGAAAATCCGATCTGCATTTTGATGAAAATTGTCAAAACTCCACTCAAATTGCACGTGAAGCATAACGATCAAAGAAATGGCAAGGCCTATAGACAAGCCCATAAAGTTGATAAAAGAAAAACCCAGATTTTTCCTGATGTTTCTGATGGCTACAAAGAGATAGTGTCTGAACATATGATCCTTCTTTTACCCGCTTCATTTTCCACTATTATGCCAGAAAAAATCGCTTATATCATGTTTTAATGCCAATTAGATAATTATTGATTTTTGTTTATCGAACAATTATGACCGCAAGTGAACGATTTTTAATTGAATCAAACACATTCCATCAAAAAAGACTATACCATTCCTGAGCAGGCCATTTATCATATATCTTACTATTCCAAAAATCTTTAAAAAGAAAATTTATATAAAATATCCCCTCCTGAAATTCCAGGAAGTCAAAACCTTTTTTTAATGGTTTAATGGTATCAAATTGATTCAGGAAAACCAAATAGTTTATATAGAACTACCACAAATGGTAG
>DAIPZN010000052.1:0-31103 GCA_036782195.1 Cyclobacteriaceae bacterium
GTTTCAATAGAACATAAATCTTTTATAAACCTTTGTTTTTCAGGAGTTGGGGAGGGGGCTTTATTCTAAGAAATTAGAAGTAACGGGAGTGGAAAAAATCAGAATAACTGAGAAATAAGCAGATCAATTTCTTCAAGAACTGTTTTGAGTTCTGTGTAAGATTTGGTGTTGATACCGGTTAATATTTCATGGTGGAGGACTTCCATGCCCAAAAAATCAAATATCCCAAACTGCATCAGCTTTTTTACAGCTACATCCATTCCAGCTTCTTTGACAAATTCATCAGGTGCACCTGTAGTCTGTATGATGGTCACCATCTTATCCAATAGTTTGCCCTTTGCTGGAATCACGCTATTATCAAAGGCGAATGAAGGCGTGAATACACGGTCAAAATATCCTTTTAAAATGGCGGGTTGGGACCACCACCAAGTAGGATATACGAAGACAAGGTGATTGGCCCACAAAATGGCCTGTTGTTCTTCTAAAATATCCGAAGTGGCAGGATTAGCCTGATTTTCATAATCTTTCCATGATTTTTCATCTAGGATTGGATCAAATCCTAATAGGTACAAGTCCCGAATCTGTACCTCGTACCCTTTTTTTTCAAGCTGAAGACTAATATTTCTGGCAATACTGTGGTTGAAGCTTTCTTGGCTCGGATGTGCCAATATCAAAAGTACCCTTCGTGGTTCTTGTTCTGCCTGAATTGCCGAAAAGAAAGAAAAATAGAAAAAGGCAAAGTAGATAAATTGGCGAAGCTGAAAAATCAATTTGCTCATGGCTACATGTTTTTTACAATTGCTTTTCTAGGCATGCTGATACTCCACATTCCTCTCAAGTCACCAACTCCATGACCTGTTGCTTTATCATCAGGGTACAGACTTTGGATTTTCTTCAAAGTTGGTTCCTGAATGTCCTTGTCAGTTGAACCATGACAATTGAGGCATATTGCACCGGGGATTATAATGGCTTTTGTATAGAGATAGGCATCTCCGTTATTTAGTTTTTGAATGTTCTCTTCGTTTTTGATATCATTCTCCACATTGTATTCATAAGCTTCCAGGATTTCTAATTCATGGTCCTGAGGCTTATCTGCCGGGTTTCTATAGCGGTTGGAAACCCTCCGAATAGTGATGCCTTCTTTTTTACCGATGCTGTCAAGAATGGGTAAGGCTTGGAGGTTGCAAAATTGTACTGCACCTTCTGGACCACTAGCAGCAATGGCTTCCTGTAGTGCGGACATTAATTGGTTTTGGGCTTCCTGACTAATGCTTTCACCCCATTTCAGCGCTGCGTTGTTGATATCCACATCTGAAAGTTTTTTTACTTTCATGCTTTTGTTGACTTCATCAAACACTTCTTTACTGACCCGATCTTGGGACTGGCAGGACCAAAAGGATATGATAATTAAAGGCAAACAAAATATTTTTTTCATCAAGCAACTCATTATGGCTCCTAAAATACCTCAAAAAGATGAGTTTCTAAAACCTAAACTGTTGTTTATCCATAAAACCTACTAATTTATTAATTAGTAGGTGTTGCTGCTGGTTTTTAATCTTTCTTTTTAGGTATTTAATTCTAATTTTGTAATGCTAATTGCCCCTATATCAATGAAAAAGCCCATTCTTTTTTTTCTGTTTAGCTTATTGCTTTTGTCTTTTGCCCATGCCCAAACTTGGAAAAGGTTAGGTGGCTGGGGTAACCGGATGAGTGGGATTGTCTGGGTGAATGACAATGTTGGGTACATGTCTGGGGATCAGATTATCCTCAAGACAATAGACGGTGGACTCAGTTGGACAGAACAAGAGGCCCCTTCCAAAAACAGAATGAACGGTCTGGATTTTTTCAATGAAAATCTAGGACTAATAGTCGGTGATAAGGGACAGGTTTACCGAACAACGAATGGCGGTGCTTCATGGCAGCTGATCAATCTAGGTGTCAACCTCAACTTCAACAGTGTCAAGTTTGTCACTGAGACTAAGGCTTATTTGGTTGGGCATGGCGGCGAGGTCTTTAGATCTACCAATTCTGGTCTTACTTGGGCAAAGCAGAGTGTAGGCACTTCTGAAGAGCTCACCTCTTTGTTTTTCGCTGATACAGAAATTGGATTTATCACCACTTCAGGCGGAAAGATCATCCGAACTTTAAATGGAGGTAACAACTGGGAAACGATACAGACAAGTACCACCAACCGACTCAATGACATTTATTTTGTCTCTTCGACCCAAGGCTATGCAGTAGGAAATACAGGTACCATTATTAGAACCACAAATGGAGGCAATAGCTGGACAAATTTGAACAGTGGGACAGAACTCGACCTTTTAAGTGTTGCTTTTAATAGGACAAATATATTGCTTGGGACAGTTGTAGGCAGGGAAGGTGCAATTTTGCGGACGTTAAATGGAGGCTTATCTTTTGACGGAGTCAATCTCAACAATAGACAAACCTATATGGATGTTTCCTTTAGAACGACTTCAAATATTGTATTTGCCGTAGGTACTAATGGATTTGTGATTTCTTCTACTAATAGTGGTGGCTCATATACAGTAAGGTTGTCTGGTGTAGACAATGATTACACTGGTACTCGTTTTAGGACTGACAATCTTGGATATATTATTGGAAACGAGGGGAGATTCTTAGTGACCTCTAATGGGGGTAGTTCTCTGATTGACAGAAGTAGACCATTGTCCATTCCGTTTTTTGACCTGGATTTTCCTTCAAATAATTTTGGCTATATCTGTGGACCATCAGGAACAATCCTGAGGACATCTAATTCAGGATCGAATTGGACATCACTAAATGCTCAGACAACCAATAATATTAACGGGCTGTTTTTCTTTGCCAATACAACAGGCTATGCAGTAGGAAATGGAGGATTTATAAGTCGTACAATAGATTCAGGTATTACTTGGGAACAAGTTTCAGGAAGCAATACATCTGTGGATTTAAGAGATATAGCCTTTTTTGATTTTCAATTTGGAATTGTAATAGGTAAAGCTGGTTACCTAGGTTGGTCATCTGGAGGTCAAATTTGGGAAAAAATAAATGTTCCTACCACAGAGAATTTAAATGCTTTAAAAATCATTACTTCTCAAATCGCAATGGTTGTGGGGGACAGGGGTACCATCTTAAAAACTATAGATCAGGGAAGAACATGGAAAAAAATTGCGATTCCTTTTGTCCAACATCTAAGGGCAATTGATTTCCTTGATGAATCAGTAGGTTTTGTTGCAGGAGAAAAAGGGCTGATCCTTCAAACCAAAGATGGCGGTGAAAACTGGGAAAGAATGAATACTGGAACTTTTCAGGATTTTACAGGAATGAGTTTTGGAGATTTGAGCAAGGGCTATGCAGTAGGAGAAAAAGGCACCCTATTTCAATATTTCTGTCAGGCCCCAGACGTTCCGACTGTCATCTTTGGTCAGACAAATGTCTGCCTAGGACAGCAGATCTATAGCATTCAGGATTTGCCAGAACCTGATGAAGTTTTTGAGTGGCGGGTGGATGGAGGTACCATCATCGAAGGACAAGGCACCAATAGAGTGGTTGTGAGATGGGATACACCAGGTAGAAATGCCGTATTGGTAAGAGGCAAAAACAACTGTGGTAATGGCAATACAAGAGGTTTGGAAGTGGTCGTCTCTACCCAACCTAGAGCAATAACAGCCATAACTGGAGAAGGTGTAGTATGCCGTTCTAGTTTTTCAGAATATATGGTTGATGATGTTCCTGGAACTATTTTCTCTTGGGAAGTGACAGGAGGATTGATACGGGAAGGTCAAGGCACTGCCAAAATCCGTGTGGAGTGGACCGTTGCTCAGCAGCAAACTTTAAAGGTCACACCCACTAATCCTTGTGGCAATGGACAGGCTTTCAGCAGGACCATTTCAGTGCAAGATCCTCCTGCACAACCATCCACTATTTCAGGCTCCGATAAAGTAGGACTAATGGAAGAAACTTATCAGGTGACAGCTGTAGCCGGAGTAAATTTCCAATGGACGATAAGTGGCCAAGGTGGCAGGGTAGTTCAAGGTCAAGGAACAAATTCCGTGAGGATATTGTGGGAAAGGGAAGGAAACTTCACTTTGACGGTGACACCTATGAACGGTTGTAATACAGGTCCTGCAAGAACCCTTCCAGTCAATGTCAACATCATCACCAGTATTTTGGAAGAAGAGCAGCCGGAGGCATTACTTAAGGTGTTCCCCAATCCTTCACAAGGTAGTTTCAATTTGCGCATTGCCGGATTAGGAAGCATCAACAGAATCACTCTTGTGAATAGTCTTGGCCAACAACTGAAAAGTTTTGTTCCAGACCTGGGAACATTTGACTTTCAATTTTCAGATATGCCAAAAGGATTGCATACCTTAATTATTGAAACAAGAGAGCGAAACCATTATACAAAGATCCTAGTTCAATAGCCTCATGTGTGTTTCTCTACTTCTTCTCTGATAATGACATATTGATAAAGGTCGCCTATTACCCCTTCCTTGATGTAGCCATGTCTTAAAATAGCTTCAGGTTCAAATCCAGCATTTTCCAGGACTTTAATACTAGCTTGGTTGAAATCAAAGCATTGTGCAAAGATCCTTTTAACAGAAGGAAATCTGGCTAAGGCATATTCAGTAAAAAGCTGTACAGCTTCAGTGGCTATGCCTTTTCCCCAAAAATTTTCTCCCAACCAAAATCCAAGCTCCATATTGGTGCGCAACTCATCTTTGCCAATCTGACATCCAATCGATCCCGCTAGAACACCATTATATTCTATCGCAAAATTCTGTGGAGGATTGAACTTTTGATTGTGTTCAATCCAATGTCGTGCATCATGAATCGTATAAGGAGATGGGAAACTGTCCCTGAGATTTTTAGCTATTTTGGGATTGTTGGCAATGGGATAGAGGTGATGAAAGTGGCCGTCATGCCATGTGGCCAAATTAACTTTTCCTTTACCTAATATCTTCATTATACTTTATGTTTACGCTGCAGTAACGCCCTGGATGTGTTTTGCAGGAATTAGATTATTGAATTTCTAGGTTTAATCAATAATCTCACCACTCTTGCCAATACAGCAATAATTTTTATTGAAACAATACCAGTGTGTGGTTTCTTGCTGTTGTTTTGGTATGGAAGCTGAAAACCAAAAAGATTTAATCTGCATCTGCATTTGGATTCATTTTTTCCAGATTTTCTGCAAGTCTTAATGCTGAAATGAATTCTTCTATATTCCCATCCATAACATCAGGTAAGTTGTACACAGTTTTGTTGATCCGATGGTCAGTGACCCTACTTTGTGGGTAATTGTAGGTTCTGATTTTGTCCGATCTGTCACCGCTACCTACCATGGATTTCCGTTGTGCACCTACCGCATCATTGTGCTTGGCCAGTTCAATCTCATATAATCTTGATCGCAATACCTTCAGCGCTTTTTCAAAGTTTTTTATCTGGGACTTTTCATCTTGACAGGTCACCACCAGTCCGGTTGGTAAGTGGGTTAGCCTTACTGCTGAATAGGTAGTATTGACTGACTGACCACCTGGCCCTGAAGAACAATAGGTGTCTTTTCGGATTTCGTTCATGTTGATATTCACTTCAACTTCATCCATTTCGGGTAATACGGCCACTGTTGCTGCAGACGTATGTACCCTACCTTGTGTTTCAGTAGCCGGAACACGCTGTACCCGATGCACCCCGGATTCGTATTTCATCATGCCATACACATCAGCTCCTGTGATGGTACTAATGATTTCTTTGTACCCTCCAGAAGAGCCGAAAGTCAAATCGAGTACGGTCAACTTCCAGTTTTGTTTTTCACAAAAGCGCTGATACATCCTGAAGAGGTCCCCGGCAAAAATAGCAGCTTCATCACCTCCGGTACCACCTCTGATTTCCAAAATGCAGTCTTTAGAATCATTGGGATCTTTGGGGATCAATTGTTGCTTCAACTGCGCTTCAAGCATTTCTTCCCTTTGTTTCAGGTCTTCAAGTTCTGATTTTGCCATTTCCCTGAAGTCCTGGTCTTTTTCTTTGTCAAGAATTTCCTTGGTACTGTCTATATTATCCAACACCAATTTGTACTCATCATATAGTTCGACGATTTTTTCAAGTTCGCGGTATTCTTTATTGAGCTTGGTATACTTGGACATATCGGCCATGGCATCTGGCTGAATGATTAGCTGGCCCACTTCAATAAATCTATCTTTAAGCGCTTGTAATTTGTCAAGCATGGTTTTCTTTATTTTTTGTGGCAAAAATAAGAAAATAATCGAGAGCATGGGTCCACATATGATTTGCTCATTGATGCACAAAAAATTTTTGTTTGTCCTGTAGCGTTGTTATGCTATTTCCCGTATTAGGTTTGTGAAACATATACAATCATGAAAAAGATAATACCAGAAATCGTACTTCTTTTTGCATTGATCCTTTTTTCCTTTCAATGTGAAGACGTGGCTCCGGCTGAAATATCGGGCTGCATTGATTCCAGTCTTATTGATCCCAATGCTGCATGCTATATGATTTATGATCCTGTATGTGGTTGTGATGGTAAAACTTATGGCAACGACTGCATTGCACGTACCAATGGAGTGATCAAGTTTGTCAAAGGCGAATGTGCTAAATAAACCGAATTATCTGATGATTATAAAATTAGTATAGCCCTTGTCTTCTTGCTGACTGACAAGCAGGACACTTTCTACTTCTGCAGCCAGCGGACCTACTTTCAGCCAAGCCTCCATCACTTGCATTGCCTCGTCCAGCCCTTCAATTTCGACTGCGACAGACCCGTCGTTTTCATTTTTTACCCAGCCATTGATACCCAGTTCTTGTGCTTTTTGCTGGGTGCTTTTCCTAAAAAATACGCCTTGTACCTTTCCTGTTATGCGGAGTGTTTTATTCATAGTTCGTTTATCCTTTGTTTATTTGTGTGTGGAACCCAATTTAATCCGGAGGGGTTGCCATAGATAATACTTCCTGTTCCAGCAAAAAGTTTATGCAAAGTTCAGCAGAACATTATGCCCATATGATCAAAAGCCATGCAAAACAGCTTGGATTTGAGTATTGTGGCATTGCCAAAGCAGGATTTTTGGAAGAAGAGGCATCTAAACTCGAGGCTTGGCTGAATCAAAATTTTCACGGGCAGATGGGCTATATGGCCAATCATTTTGACAAAAGGCTAGATCCAACCAAATTGGTAGATGGAGCCAAGACTGTGGTCAGCCTGATTTATACTTATTATCCGCAAGAGCCGTTGCCAACCAACACGCTAAAGGTAGCCAAATATGCTTATGGTGAAGACTACCATTTTGTCATCAAGGACAAATTGAAAGAATTGTTGAAATCCTTACAAGCAGCAATTGGGGACTTTGGAGGTAGAGTTTTTGTGGACTCGGCACCAGTCATGGAAAGGCAATGGGCACAAAAGTCAGGCTTAGGCTGGCTGGGTAAGAACAGTTTACTCTTGAATCCCAAAATGGGCAGCTTCTTTTTTTTGGCTGAATTGATTATAGATCTGGAAGTCATGCCTGACCCTCCCATGGTTAAGGACTACTGTGGTACCTGTACCAAGTGCATCGATGCCTGTCCCACAGATGCAATTGTACAGCCTGGTGTGGTGGACGGAAGCCGCTGTATCTCTTATCTGACGATTGAGCTAAAGGAAGCGATTCCAAATGAATTCCAAGGCAAAACGGAAGATTGGGTGTTTGGCTGTGACATCTGTCAGGATGTCTGCCCTTGGAACAGGTTTTCGAAGCCCCATCAGGAGCCGGCATTTATGCCACATCCTCAGCTTTCGCAAATGACCAAAAGGGACTGGCTCGAACTTACTGAGGAGACATTCCGAAAGGTATTTAAAAACTCAGCCGTGAAAAGGACGAAGTTTGAGGGATTGAAAAGGAATATCAGGTTTAATACGGATCATCTAAATGGTCCTATGTAGGTATGGCAACTTATCTGTAATGTCGACCTATCCCACTGGACTGCTTTAATTATACCGTTGTCATTAAACAGAATACCGTAAGTTTCATTGTTTCTTGGAGGATGCTGTATTTGAATTGTTTTGTTTAGATTGAGGTTGTGGGAAAAGTATCGATTGTTGTCTGTATGGAACAAATGTTGACCAATAATTGCCGTAGATTGAAATGCATATTGTGATTCAAAAATTTTTGAAGGTAAATCGTTGAAATTATAGCTATAAAGCGACTTTATGGATGGTTCCGAAATTGTAAAATAAACATTTCCATCACTTTGGCCTGTTATGTAAGATGAGGCCAAAGGGGCTTTAACAGGGATATTTGTCTTTGACCATTGATTTATCAGCGGATCAAAAGTTATATAATTTGCTTCGCTGGAAACTATGTGGTAAATCTTGTTCTGGTGGAAAAATGAAAAGTTGATCAGATGGTTTCCGAATGGGTAGTCAGGTAACTTCGTCCATGTACCACTTGATGATTGGTACTTATAATAGTCTTTTAAATAGTTATAAGGCGCCTGATTGTCTTCTTGGATAAAGCCCAATCCTACAAATACATTTCCGTTTTTATCACTTGCAAAGGAAGCTCTTTGTCTGAATTGTTCAGTTTTGACAGGCAAAGTCAATATCCTGACAGTGCCAGTAGAAATATCAATGGAATGATAGGTCAGATCAGGGAAAATTTCTGTCAAGTGATATAAAAAATTATTTGAATAAAAAGGTTTGGAATGGTAAGAACCGACAAAATACCCATTTCCTATAGTTGGCGTCCACGCATTTAGAATTTTAAATTTTTCAGCAATCTTTATTTCATACTCAGGATGGACAATATAAATCTCATATTCTCCTGGAGGCATCTGTGGAATTTCATAAGTGACTGCGCCGTTAATGTTGCTATTTGTAAATGCAAAGCGGGGGTAATCAATATCTTCGGATCTGAAATATATAGGGTAGGTAGTATCTAAAGAATTTGTCTGAAGAGTAAGTTGATCACCTATAAAAGCTTCATTTGTTGTCAGTTCTTCTACCTTTAAAGATTCAATTTCAAATGCTTCCGGAACTTCAACAAACCTTTCTCCAATGCTTATTTTTAAGTTAAATTTTTTTTGAAGAATAGGTCCTAGGCCGCTGATTTTTTTCAGTTCAAATGTGATACCGTTGTTGTCAACCTCAGTCGGAATGATGCTAAAGTAGTTTTCCAACCCTGGGATTTCGACTTTTAGATTAATTAGTCGTTGGGTGAAGCGTTTACCTGTTACCAAAATAGTTGTACTGTTTGATATCAATCTCTGTGATATTCCATCCACTTCTGGCTGCTGTAACCCGACACTAACAAATTGATGCAAATCTCCATAAATGAATTGATCACCTACTTTTACATATGGACGAACCAAATATTCTTCATCCTTTTGCAAATCACTATCAATTGTAATATCAATTGGGAATGACGACGGTTTACCTGTATTTTCAATGATGAAATTTTGGCGGTCTTGTAAATTTGATTTGAAATAAGTTAGGAGATTGTACTCAAGTCCATACGCGCTGATATTGTATTTTTGGGCATTTGGCACATCATATGAAAAAACAGCGCCTGTTGTTTTGTTTTCTGTCAGTCCCAAAGTTTTTACATATGGGTAGTCTCTGTCAGTTACCATTTCATCTATTTCACAGGCAGTCAAAGCCAGCAGCATGATAAAATTAAATAGTAAGTATATTTTCTTCATCTTGGCCTAGAATTTAAAAGTTGCAGTGATTTGGGTGGTCTTGAATGTGAAGCCATTGGGACTGCGAAGTCCTGAGTATCTTCCTCCTAGTCCAATAATTCTACCTTTAGGCAGGAGTGATTTTTCCACACCAAATCCTATACTCGGCCCATTTTGGATTTTTTCTATTTCGAACGTTTTAGAATGGTAGCTGATTTCATTTCCTTTGACCAACGAACCCAATTGATAGGACTCATGAGCTAATACCCTTCCATTTTGAAATCCCGGTTCAATGTAGGCCCTTAGGTGTTGAGGCCATATTTCTAGGTAGCCTTTTGCAGAAATGTGGATATTATAACCCGAAGAGACATGGCTGATATCCATTTCATATATCCCTTGGCTTAACATATCCACCTGTTTGAATTGTTGAAATTCTGTGATGAAATACTGAGGATTGAGATTAAGAGATAGCGTCCTTTTTTTATTGACAAAGTTTTCCAAATTGATCCCCACAGAGGTAATCTTGCCTTGGATCAAAGGATTGATATCAAAATCAGCTAAATCTACATACTGACTAAGCCTTCCAAAGGCAATAGTAGGATGGATATAGGTTTGGCGTAAAAGGATAAAAGGACTGTCAGTAGTTTGGTCTCTATTCAGAAGATAAGAAATAGATCCGACGTTGTTTTTGGTAATAGAGATGAGCCCACTGACATAAGGGTTACTTACTTTTTCTCTTAATAGGGTTCTGAAATCCCTTTCTACAGGAAATAGCTTTCCATCTTCTTCTAAAAACAACAGTTTTGGACTTGAATTCAGCCGATAAAGAACAAGTTGTTGATGTTGTGTAGGAATTAGCTCCAAAAAATGCCATCTAGGATCAGCTGTGTCTCCAAGATTCTTTTTGATAAACTTGTTGTTTTTATGGCTGAACTCTGTCACCTCCGCTATGCTCAGTTCAACTGAGGTGTTTGATTTTAAGTATCGCACATTGATGGTGTTGCCCTTTTGGTCAGGTCTTCCAAGAATTTTGAGGTCTGTGTGGATTGTGTCGCCTACCAAGATATAATCATGCCTAGTATTTTGTGAAAAGCTATTCCTGAAGATAAGGCACAGCAATAGCAACAATAGCAGCTGTTTTTTCATTTAATAGAATTAAGGGCGAATAAGGCAGCTGAAAAACAGCTAATTAGGGAGCTAATTTAAAGAATGTTTTAAATAACTATAGACTTATTGAAAAAATTCTCAGCAAAAAAAACAGCCTCTTGTAGAGGCTGTCATTGTCGGGCTATGAAGCTAACCGAATAAAATACTTGTTGAGTTCAGGTTCGTAATTTTTGGAAAATTTGCTGTAACACCAATCCTTGAAATCCTCTATTTCTGCCGGTTTCAGCATATCCAACGCCTTTCTCAATTCTTTCTCGAACAGCCTTCTATCAAAGCTAACTTTTACCAAAACAGTTTTAACATACTCTAACATGGTTCAAAGAAATTTGGGTTAAACAATAACCAGGGTTCAAATAATACGATACTAAATAACGTTTGTTGCGTTTAGAATATAAGGTTAATTTGCAGTCGCAATGTTTCGAACACCAGCATGATAAAAACGAATTTCATTACTGTATTTGTATATTTACTTAGTTTTTTTTGTTTACCTGCCTTCGCCCAAGAGGTCAATATTGAGCTTGGACCTGACGAAATTGCGCTGAATGAGACTTTTAGCATAAGAGTCACCATTTCCAATGACAAGATCAAGGCATATGATGAATTTCCGGACATCCTTGGATTCCAGAAGCAAGGCATCAGTCAATCATCATCCATGAACGTGATCAACGGCCAAGTCAGTAGCACCAACAGCATCATCCAATATTATAAGCCCACCAGAAAGGGTGATTTTACCTTGAGTAGGTTCAGTGTCAAGATCAATGGCAAAGACTATTCTTCTCCGGGTAAAACAATAACCGTTATCGACTCTAGGGCACCCCAGAGACAGCAAGGAGCAATCGATCCTTTTGATGACTTGTTTGGCCGGGGAAGCAGAGAAGAACCTGAATTTGTAGAGATCGAAGACGATGCCTTTTTTGCTTCCACTGTTGACAAGGATGCAGTATATGTGGGAGAAGGAGTAAATGTGAGCCTGGCCTTCTACATGTCCGAGACCAATCAGGCACCTTTTCAGTTTTATGAACCGGGCAAACAGCTTGATGCCATCCTTAAAAAACTTAAGCCTGCTAATGCATGGGAGGAAAATTTTAACATTACCAACATCCAACCTGAGAGGGTCACCTTCAATGGAAAAAACTGGATCAAGTACAAAGTGTATGAAGCCGTTTTCTTTCCTTTTAATGAAGGAGAAATAACCATTCCTTCTATAGCATGGGAAATGATCAAGTATAAAGTGGCTAAAAATCCGACCTTTTTTGGCAGCAATAGGCTAGAGGATTTCAAGACATTTTATTCCTCAGCCAAAAAAATCAAAGTCAAGCCACTTCCTCCCCATCCACTTCGGAACGAAGTCAGTGTGGGGGTATTCAATTTAAGAGAAAATATCACCACAAAGGAAGTCGAAACCGGTGCAGGGTTCACTTATAACTTTGGTATTTCGGGGGAAGGAAACATCAACTCCATTTCTGTCCCTAGGGTAAGGCAAGTCCAAAAATTGAACACTTTTGACCCAAATGTAAGACAACAGATCAATAGAGGGATTGGGAAGGTCACCGGTATTAAAGAGTACAATTACTACCTGACGATCAATGAGCCCGGTCAGGTTAATCTTGCCGATCATTTTGAATGGATTTATTTCAATCCAAACCTGGCCAGGTATGACACCCTAAGACCAAAAGCCGTGATCAATGTGGTAGGCGAAAGCAAAGTCAACCAGGCCATCTCCAACCAAAGATTAGGTGGTATATATGATTTGATTGAAGTTGAAAACAATAAACTTTCAAACCAACGATATAAATACTATTTTTCCATCTTTATCAATCTCTTGTTGTTGGCATCAGTAATCTTATTGGCATTGCTGATCATGAAAAAAAGGTAATGGGTAACTCATTCGGAAAATTATTTAAAATCAGCACCTATGGAGAGTCTCATGGTCTCGGATTGGGTGTAGTGATAGAGGGATGTCCTGCAGGTCTACCAATTGACGAGGATTTTATCCGTCAGGAAATGCAGCGTAGAAAACCTGGGCAGTCAAAAATCACCACCCAGCGTAAAGAGGAAGACGAAATCCAAATCTTATCGGGTGTATTTGAAGGGAAAAGTACGGGCACCCCAATTGGGATTGTCATCATGAATACTGACCAAAAAAGTAAAGATTACAGCCACATCGCCGACAAATACCGTCCTTCACATGCTGACTTTACCTACTCAGTCAAATATGGCATACGGGATTATAGGGGAGGAGGAAGAAGTTCTGCCAGAGAAACCTCAGCCAGAGTAGCCGCAGGGGCAATTGCCAAAATGTATCTGGCGCATCATGACATTTCTGTTCAGGCCTATGTCAGTCAGGTGGGTCATCTGAAACTGGCTAAATCCTACCAAGAACTAGATCTGCATAAAACTGAAGACAACATCTTGCGATGCCCGGATCCAGAAATGGCCGAGGAAATGATCAATTACATAGATCAGATCAGAAAAAACAGGGATACTGTAGGCGGAGTGGTCAGCTGCGTAGCCAAAGGTGTACCTGCTGGATTGGGTGAGCCGGTTTTTGACAGACTACATGCACAATTGGGAAAAGCCATGTTGAGCATCAATGCCGTGAAAGGATTTGAATATGGAAGTGGTTTTGAGGGAGTGAAGATGAAGGGTTCCGAACATAACGATCCCTTTTATCAAGATGGAGATAAAGTAAGGACAACCACCAACCACTCCGGTGGGATTCAGGGAGGAATTTCCAATGGGGAGGATATCTATTTTAATGTTGCCTTTAAGCCCGTTGCTACGATCATGCAAGACCAAGCATCTATCAATGAGGCTGGGGAACAAGTGACTGTTTCCGGAAAAGGCAGACATGATCCTTGTGTAGTGCCTAGGGCAGTTCCTATCGTAGAGGCAATGGCAGCATTGGTGCTTGCTGATTTTCTGCTCCTCAGCAGGACCAACAAACTTTAACTCAATCTAACATATGTTTAAAAAGATACCTTTGCATACCCAAATCATAGCTGGGCTTATCCTAGGCTTAATTGTGGGTCTTGTCATTATCCAGTTTGGAATATCTCCATATTTCACGATCAATTTCATCAAACCAATAGGCACTATTTTCATCAATGCCTTGAAAATGATTGCAGTGCCACTGGTATTTGCCTCTTTGGTGATCGGTGTGGCTAATTTGGGTGATATCTCCAAATTGTCGCGAATTGGAGGCAAAACAATTTTTGCCTATTTGATTACTACCATTATCGCCATATCTATTGGCTTACTGCTGGTCAATGTCCTAGAGCCTGGAGAAAGCTTGCCTCAGGCCACCAGAGATAGTCTGATGTCACTTTATGATGATGCTGTAGGGAGCAAGGCGGATCAGGCTGCAAAAGTAAGCAGTCAAGGCCCCTTACAACCTTTGATAGATATCGTTCCTGAAAACATAGTCCGTGCTGCTGCTGATAACAGCAGCATGCTTCAAGTAGTATTTTTTGCCATAATTGTGGGTATCGCATTGCTTCAGATCCCTAAAGAAAAAGCCAAAAATTTTACCAATTTCTTTGATGCATTTAATGACGTCATCATCAAGATCGTTGAGTATATCATGATGATTGCGCCTTATGGTGTATTTGCTTTGATGGCTTCGCTTATTGTAGAAATTGCGGGAGACAATCCAGAATCTGCAGTGGAGCTGCTTTTGGCTTTGCTCAAATATACCTTGGTTGTATTGGGAGGGCTTTTCTTGGTCATTGTAGGTGTATATTCTGTTTTGCTGAAGTCCTTTACCAAAATACCCTTTATCGGATTTATAAAGGCCTTAAGACCTGCCATGCTACTGGGATTTTCTACCTCATCAAGTTCAGCTACCTTGCCGGTGACGATGAAGTTGGTTGAGGAAGAACTTGGCGTATCAGAAGAAGTAAGCAGTTTTGTTCTCCCCCTTGGTGCGACTATCAACATGAATGGTACCAGCCTTTATCAGGCAGTAGCTGCGGTATTTATTGCACAGGCACTTGGAATGGATTTGACAATATCTCAGCAGTTGACCATTGTGCTGACGGCTACATTGGCAGCAATTGGCTCAGCAGGTGTGCCAGGCGCTGGCTTGATCATGCTGATCATTGTTCTTGAAGCTATTGGTGTACCCGGAGCTGGTGTAGCATTGATCATAGCTCCAGACAGGATTTTGGACATGTTCAGGACAGTGGTGAACATCACAGGAGATGCTGCAGTCTGCGTCGCCGTGGCCTCGACGGAGGGAGAGCTTCCTACGGGTCTGATCAGGCACTCCAACCCACTGACACCTGATGTTCCTACAGAAGAAGTTTAAACAAAAAATGGACCTTTTAAGGTCCATTTTTTATTTGTTTCTGTTATTGTATTTCCCCCAATAGTATGCAGGAAATATAAGGGCTTTCAATTTCCAGTCGTTTTTCTCCTTAAAACTAAGATCAGGATCTGCGTGTACTTTTCTGTATAACTTACCTGCAAAAAAGGTATGGAAAACCAGTAAGACAAAGAGTAGTCCATAGAGAATTAGCGCTGTCATGGTTTTTGAAGAATTAAGGCTGCCCAATTGTCTTTTACTTGCTGTTTTACCAGTTCCAAACCATGTGAGGATGCTTTGGATAGGATGTCATTGATATCGTGCTCATAAAATCCACTTAATAACAAATAACCGGACTGCTTTACCAAGGTGCTGTAAACTTCCATTTCATCCAGCAGCACATTTTTATTGATATTGGCAAGAACAATCTCAAATTCTCCCTGAGGTTGTACTTCTCTGACTGTCCCTTTGCCCATTTGGACCTGATCCATACCATTAAGGGCAAAGTTTTCATTCCCATTATCCACGCACCATTCGTCAATATCAAATGCCTCAACAGATGCAGCCCCAAGCAGATGCGCCATAATTGCCAATATGCCTGTTCCTGCTCCAATGTCCAATACCCTTTTATCCTTGTGGTTTAAGGTAAGTTGATGGCTGAGCATCAGGTAGGTGGTAGCATGATGACCTGTTCCAAATGACATTTTGGGATTGATCAGGATTTCATAAGCAAATTGTGGCTTTGGCTCGTGAAAAGATGCCCGGACATATACCTGATCTTCTACTTCGATTGGATCATAATGCTTTTCCCATTCTTCATTCCAGTTCACTTTAGCCATTTTTCCTTCTTCCAAGCTGATTGATGCGGCCTCGGTGTATTGGGAAATTATAGCTTCAAAGGGAGCTCTTTCAAACAGGTCTTCGGAGATGTAAGCATCAAATCCTTGGTCAGTTTCCAAAAATGAATCGAAGCCTATTTCCGCAAGTTCAGCTATCAGGATATCGCGATATGCCTCAGTGCAGGAGATTTTGAATTCTAGGTATTGCATAAGAAAAACAGAGACCAATGCCTGCAAAAGCCTGCATTGGTCCTTTGAAAATGTAACTTATTGGATTAGAATGACTTGATGATTTCAAGGAAATCCCTTGATTTGAGTGAAGCTCCACCTATTAGCCCACCATCTACATCTGGTTTGCCAAATAGTTCTTTGGCATTACCAGGGTTGGCACTGCCACCATAAAGGATGGAGATTTCATTTGCCAAAGCTTCACCATATTGCGTAGCCAGATGCTGTCTGAGGGCTGCATGCATTTCTTGTGCTTGATCGGAGCTTGCGGTTTTTCCTGTACCTATGGCCCAGATTGGTTCATAGGCAATGACAATTTTTACCATTTCTTCAGGACTGAAGCCAAAAAGGCTCTCTGTCAGCTGTTGTTTGACATAAGCTTCATGAGTGCCAGCTTCTCTGATTTCCAAAGGTTCACCACAGCAGAAAATCGGTGTGAGGCCATTGTCAATAGCCTGTCGCAATTTGGCAGCGAGCATTTCGCTGCTTTCCTTGAAGTATTCTCTTCGCTCACTATGTCCGATGATCACATAGCTCGCTCCAAATGAAGCCAACATAGCGGCTGAGGTTTCACCGGTATAAGCTCCGGATGCTTTATCCGAGCAGTTTTGTGAACCTAAATACAAACCTGGAGTATCTCCGATTAATTTTTTTACAGGGAAAAGGTGTACAAAAGGGGGATTGAGTACAACAGTCACGTCTTTGATATGCTCATCCTTAAGCATGTTGACAATTTCAGAAGTAAGCTTTTGACCTTCTTCGAAATTCAGATTCATTTTCCAGTTTCCTGCTACAATTTTCTTACGCATGGTCTACAGAGGTTTGATTTAAAGTTTTGAAAAAACTACTTTCGGCTATTAGCTGGCAAATTAATCAAAATGTCCTTCCCACGAAAAGAATATCATGCAGATCAAGCCAAAAAGTACTGGTCTCTTTCTGAGGCCAAGGTGAAACTTGCTGCTTTTTGCGCGTACCAGGAGCGTTGTCAACAAGAGGTTAGACTGAAGTTGGGGGAAAGAGGCATTCATGGAGATGCAGCAGAAGATCTGATTGCTGAAATGATCAGTGAGGGTTTTTTGAATGAAGAACGATTTGCCCAAACTTTTGTTCGCGGGAAATTTAACCTTAAAAAGTGGGGAAGAAACAAGATAAGCCTTCATCTGAAAAACAAACAGGTGAGTCCCAATTGCATCAAATCAGGCCTGAAAGAAATTGATCAAGATGTTTATATGGAGACGCTGAAGGATCTTGTCCAAAAAAAATCCCAATCTTTGTCTGGTTTGGATATTTTCAAAAGAAAATACAAAATACAGCAGTATCTACTGAGCAGAGGTTTTGAACATGACCTGATCCAAGAGGCCATAGATGCGGTTTTTTGAATTATTTCTTTCTGAATTTCAGGTAATCAGCTAAATTGCACTCTATATGATTCAAAAACTTTTCCCATTGGACAAAAATTACCTACTGCGTCAGGCACAGACTGCACTTGAAGATAATTTATTGGACCTAATGATTTTTGAGCTTAAGAAATCCTATACAAGGCTTTTTAATCCTTTGATGCTTATGGATGAGACATTTGTGGCCATTTTGGATACTTATGAGTATCCAAAGGAAAGGCTGAGATTGATCTACAGGCAGCTTTGTGGGATCTATAGGTATAAGAATGGCTCTAATCAACTTGAACTGCTTTTTGATGGGAGAAGTCATTTGGACAAGTTCCAAGAAGACTGGTTCAACCAATTGAGTGCATGGTGTTTGGAACTGGGACAGCATGAGGCGTACGTCAAGACCATGCTCAGGATGACACTTTTATATGATACTGAATCCCGTGCGGAGTGGTCTGAAAACCAATGCAAGCATTTTATCAATGCCTACTTTAAGCTAAAAATCGTCAAAAGAAAAGGCGAGCTGAAGTTGAGGATTGCCTGAAAGGAAAAAATGAATTCTTTAAATTCCATAATGCCCCCTGTTCTTTCAGGACAGAAGATTTTTGTGTTGGATGTTTTTTGATAATTGTTGTTCAAATAGAAGAATTAGAGCCTATTAATTTTATTTTCATCAAACTAATTAATAACCTTTTCTAGAGAATCAAACTCAATTTCTAACCCAGACAAGGAAGCAAATGGAGGTTGATAGAAATAAATAGAATCAGCGCTTACACTCCTTCCCTTATTTTTTTGAATCAGGACTACCCATAAACTCTAAGAATTCAGCTTTTGCCATTCCAATTGAGAGTTGAGAAAAATTGGATGCATTTATTTTCCCTTGATTCTGTTTAATTGCAAAGAGGGAGATTAAAATTGTGATTATCACAATAATTAATGCTTTAGCTTATCCATTGGCATTTAAATCACCAATTATCCTATATATAAAAATTAACCCTCCAAAGGTTTGGATCCCTTGGAGGGTATAAGGTTCATCAAGACTTCAAAGTAAACTCCGGCAAGTACATGATCTTTCCTCCGGCCATGGCGGACTCATGCGCAAGTATCCCCACGCAGGTGATATTGGCGGATTCTCTGGCATCGGGATAAGGTGCTCTTCCTTCATGTAATGCATTCAGAAATTCATTGACCAGATGGGGATGTGATCCTCCATGGCCTGACCCCTGAATAAAAGAAAGGTGTTGGTTGTCATCAGAGTCATATACACCTGCTGTAGTAAATGAGGCAATTTCTTCAGGTAGCAGGTGTGCATAATCTGGGACTTTTACCCGCTCCGGCACTTCTCCTGTATGGATAACCGAATCTTCGTGCTCAATGAGTGTCCATTCAAACGACTTTTTGGAGCCATATACATCAAAACTTTCCCGGTATTGCCTTGCAGTGTTGAACAGTGAACGGGTCACTTCAGCGGATAGGTCTGAGTCCTTCATTTTGATGTGGCAGGTCTCAATCGCAAAGGGAGAACCATATTTCTCAATCAGGTTTTCATCAATCCTGCCCGAGCCGAAGCAGGAAACGTATTCGGCCTGTGCCTGTGGCAATGCCAGTACCGGGCCTACGCAGTGGGTAGCATAATGCATAGGTGGAAGTCCTTCCCAATAACCTGGCCATCCGGCCATTTCCTGCTGATGGCTTGCTCTGAGGAACTGGATTTTCCCAAGCTCTCCCTTTTCATACATTTCCTTCACAAATAGAAATTCCCTACTGTAAACCACTGTCTCCATCATCATATAGGTGAGGCCGGTCTCTTCACAGGCTTCTACGATTTGACGGCATTCTTCTACGGTAGTGGCCATGGGAACAGTACAGGCCACATGTTTGCCTGCACGCAGTGCCTTAAGCGACTGTTCGGCATGTGCCTGTATAGGTGTGTTGATATGGACAGCGTCAATATTGGGATCCTTCAGTAGTTCATCATAATCGGTATAGCGTACAGCTACTCCAAATGCATCTCCTATCTCGTTCAGTTTGTCTTCATTTCGCTGACAGATGGCATACATATTGGCTAAGGGATGCTTCTGATAAATGGGAATAAACTCGGCCCCAAAGCCCAATCCTATGATTGCGATGTTGATTTTTTTCTGGCTCATGATTAATTAGGTTATTGTTGATTATCCGTTTTCACTTCTTGCCCATGATTTCAAAAATGCCAAACCTGACTCGGCAAAATAATCCTGACTTTTGGCTAATGGCTTCCAGATGCATACAGCCCCCGCAAGTTCCTGTACTTCTGGTGTAAAGCTTTCAATAGAAATATAGCCATCGTAGCCGATTGTCTCAAGCCCTTTTTTCAAGGATTTCCAATTGGTCTGGCCGGTTCCTGGGATTCCACGGTGGTTTTCTGAGACCTGGACATGAATCAGTTTGTCCCTGACATGAAGGACGGCCTGTTCCATATCAGCCTCTTCTATACTCATATGAAAGCCATCTAAAAGTACCTTGGCAGCAGGGTGGTTGATGTCTGTAATGAGCTGCATCAGGTCTTGGGAAGTGTTGATCAAATCTGTCTCAAATCTATTGAGTGCTTCTAAGGCGATCAGTTGCCCGCATTGTTCAGCCATCTGACACACTTTAGTTAAATTTATAACAGCTCTTTCCCACTCCTTTTTTTTCTGGTCTTCAGAGACCAGCCTTGCCTTTCCTACTGCCGAATACATAGGCCCTGCGACAAATTCGGCGCCCAAGCTTGAGCTGATGTCAAAGCAGGACTGCAGGTATTCAAAGCAGGTTTGGTGAAAGGCAGGGTCATCATGGGTCAGATCCCTTGTCGGACCGAATGCGCCACAGATGATGGGAGCCAAGCCATTTTCCGCAAGAGCAGCTTTAACTTTTGCTACAGGTATCAGGCTTGGGTCTTCGATGGGTATTTCTACCGCATCGTAGCCCATTGCCTTTATTTTTGGAAACAAATCAAGCGTTGAGGCTTTAAACGGCGAAGTCCAAAGCCAGGTACTCACACTATACTTCACATTTAGAGACATAAAAATGGGTTTATTTTAATTGACGATCATTACCCCGTTCATGATTCTCCAGTGTCCCGGTACAGTACAGATAAATGGATATTGTCCTGGTTGGCTAGGAGCGATGAACATCAGTGATTCGAGATTATCAGGATCCACCAGTTTTGAGGCAACAATAATTTCAGGCATTACAGGTACATATTGCTGCTCGATTCCTTTAGGATCTCGGGCTAGATCATCTGCTGCTTTACCTACAGTCTCCAAGGTGCCAGGCTTGGAAATCACCAAGTTGTGCTGCATGAAATCTTTATTTTCAAAATCAATAACCACAGGTTGTCCAGCTTTGACTGTAAAGGTGCTGACATTGAATTTCATCTCATGGGGGATTACTCCTACTTTGATAATTGTGGCATTATCTCTCGAGATGTTATTAGGATTGCTCTGATTGTTGGTACCAGCCATTAGCTGACCAAAATCCATATTTGGATCTTTGAGGCTCATGTAGCTATCTCTCCCCATTCTTCCTCTGAGCCAAGAGCCCCCCTCATAATCTCCTACTTGATTTTCACCACCCATGTCATTTCCGACCCGGACATTGCCTGGAGTAAGTGCTTGCTTGAATAGGCCTGGTGCCTTTGCTTTACCTACTGATTGACCATCGATGAGCAGGTTCATTTCCCCGCTTTCCAATAGTTCTGCATTGACCTTGAAAAGGTTATTCGGGATGTTTTTGGTTGAGATTTTATACGATTTTCCATCTTGCTTCACGACCCATTGCAAAGTTTTTTCTTTGACATAAAGGACATACCCGTTGGTCTTGTTGCCTTGGGCTACAATGACTCCATCAATGCCATCATTGCCTTGTGCAAGCTCTGTACGGATATGGATTTCTTTTCCTTTGACATCAGGAGGGAATGCAATACCTGATCTTCTGTCTAGGTTATATGATTCTTCAACCATGCTCTTGGCAAGGCGCTCACTAAAGGTCATCAGAGAATCTGCTTTGCCTTGAGGAAATAGCGAACCGATCTGCTGCTCAAAATAAGCTGGATGTCTTAATACTCCCGCAAATATTACCTGAGGTAAGTAACTGTCTTTTCCATTGGCATCATCTAAGCTGGCCTGAAAGAACATGTTGCTCAGCTCATCCGAAGTTGGCATTTGCACCATTGCCTGATAGGCAGACTTTCGCACATTCATATCAGGATCAGCTTGCAGATTTGCAGATTTCAAGACCTCAAATCCTTGCTGGTTTCGTGGGAGGACTTCTGCGGCATTTCTTCTTACTGCTGCAGAAGGATGGTTCAAGGCTTTGCGGACTGCTTCCATGGCTTTGGCATCATTTCCATCCAGTCGGCCAAGTCCTTGCAATGTCCATAAGGCATGAACAGCTGCGGTATTGAGTCCAAGCTCATCTGTGTCCCTGTTGTCAATTAGCTTATACAAATCATTGACTATATCTTGGTTTTGCTTTTCTACAATCAGTCTCTGAGCGGTCAATCTCCAGAACATATTATCCGACTTCAGACCTGCAATCAAGTCTTTGTTTTTGCCGGGATCTAGCTTCATGACACTGTAATCATCCGTACCTTTGTAAACAAGTCTATAGATCCTTCCGTGCTTGGCATCTCTTAAAGGGTTGATGTAGGCATTTCCCGGTCCGTTTTCGAAGCCTTTTGGTGTTGGGTTGTGTTGAATGATGAAGTTATACCAATCTGCTACCCATAGTGCTCCGTCAGGTCCGACTTCAGCATGTACCGGAGAAAACCATTCGTCCGAACTGGCTAGGATGTTGAAACCGTTTTTCTCTTTGAATCCAGATCCGTCCTTAAAGATGATGTTGTTGTGCAAAACGCGACCTGTAGGTTCAGCGACGAAAGCGATTCTGTTCCAGTATTTTTTAGGAAACTTTCTGGCTGTATAAAAATTATGACCTGCAGCAGCTGTATAACCTCCATGGTAATCCACTTGTCTCAGCGCAGGGGTAAGGTGAGGCATGTCAAAGTGTCCATCAATGCCATACACAGCGTTGTTCATCCCTCCGCTTACAATTCTTCTGAGGTAATCGTTGGTCATTGCCAGATATGCACTGTGCTGGCCATTGGCTGTAGAGATAAACACGTTGTTGTCTTCCATAAAGCCCAGTCCCCAGGTGTTGTTGCTGGTTGAACCGAGGAATTCTAAGTTTTTACCATCTGGGTCAAAACGGTAGATGCCCTGTGAAAAACTTGTTTCTTTGCCGTTGACTTGTCCTTTATAGCCGGCATAACCCAATACACCCCATATCTTGTTGTCAAATCCGTATTTGAGGTTTGAAGGACCTGCATGGGTATCACTTTTACCCCATCCAGTCATTATAACCTCTCTTATATCTGCTTTGTCGTCACCGTCTGTATCTTTCAAAAATACAAAGTCAGGAGCCATGGAGATCAAAATTCCCCCATTTATAGCCATGATACTTGTAGGGATATTGAGGCCTTCGGCAAAAACAGTGACTTTATCTGCTTTTCCGTCGCCATTGGTATCCTCTAATATTTTGATGCGGTCATTTCCTCCCTCTTGACGCACTTCGTTGGGGTAATCTTCGGTTTCAATGACAAAAAGCCTTCCACGCTCGTCCCAGCACATGGCCATAGGATTGACGATATCAGGCTCAGAAGCAAATAGCTGCAATTCAAAACCTACTGGAATCTGCACCAGTTTCATCGATTGCTCAGGGCTTAATGGCAACTGGAATCTAGGTGCAGGATCCCTGTTTTCGTAGTTAGGAATTTCTGCATCTTCAAATTGAGGAACAGGGATTTCAAAAGAGGCTACTTGTCCTGCCACTTGATCACCGATAGCCCACAAGATACCGTTGGCTACAAGATTGTGGAATTCTGGTCTTGACCAGGTGCGCTCATCATGGCCATAGGCCGTATAAAATACTCGCCCTTTGCCTTGGTTTCTGATCCATGTCCATGGTTCCCTATGCCCGTTTTCTTCTCTTTCCATCAGCACGGTCATGTCAGGATTGATGCTTGTATGCAGATAGGTTTCGTCCCATGTTTCAAAAACTGCTACATCTTTCATAACAGGATGATCGGGAGCAATAATGTCTACCGTAAATTCTCCTGTTCCATGTGACTTGAACTGACCGCCAACAGCAGAAACATACCAGTCTGAATTCCTGAAACAGAAGGATGCACTATGAAGTGGAATGAAACCTTTACCGCTTTCCACATATTGTCTAAGAGCTGATTCCTGTTCGGGAGTGATTTCATCATGATTGGCATAAATGGCAATACCGTCAAATTGATTGAGGTAATCCAGATCCAGATCATTTGGATCATCAGTATAGGTTAGATTGATTCCTCTTTGGAACAAAGGCCTAGCTAGATAAGGCATAAGCTTTTCGGAATCATGATGCTTGCTCTCATGTCCTAAAAACAGGATTTCAGCCCTTCTAGGGCCATCAGGAAGCTTTGGATATTTGGATTTTTGGCCACAGCTCCATATCAGGAGAAAGGAAAGCATCCAAAAAAGCGGGAGGAAGTTTTTTGAAGTCATTTTGGGAATGATTTTGTCTTTTTTTCAACAACCTAATTTGACATTTTTTTCTTCAGATTTCTTCCTGAATTTTGTTCATTACTGACTGTATTTTGATAATTATTGTTGGATGCTTGTTCTTTTTTAACAAAATTGGCTAAATGAAGCAGCCATTGCAGAAATCAAGGATACCGGAAAACAAAGCTTTTATTGTCAAAGAGCTCCGCGCACCTCATTTTGACCGGGTTTGGCATTTCCATTCTGAATACCAACTTTTCCTTGTGTTAGAAGGAAGAGGAACGCGTTTTATTGGGGATCAGATGCAGCCTTTTAAGGAATTTGATTTGGTGTTTACCGGACCTAACCTACCACATCTCTGGAGGAATGAGCAGCCATATTTCGAAAAGGAAAGTTTGCTCAGTACACATGGGATAGTCATATATTTTCCGGAGGATTTTCTTGGAAAAGGATTGATGGAAAAAGAGGAGTTTGAAGAAATCAGGCAACTGTTGCAAAGGTCCCGAAGAGGGCTGGAGATAAAAGGTAACACCAACCTGACCCTCCGGGAAAAGATGATCAAGCTTACGAAATTAAAAGGAACGCAGAGTTTAATCCATCTTTTGGAAATCTTGGATTTACTTGCCCATTCCCCAGATTGTCTACCAATTGCTCCTGCTGATTATATCAATACCAATAAAGAGTCGGAAAAAGATAGGATGAGTCAGGTGTATGAATATGTAATGGATCGTTTTCGCCAGAAAATCAAGTTGTCAGAAGTAGCAACTTTGGCTAATATGACAGAAAGTGCGTTTAGCAGGTATTTTACCTCAAGAATGAACAAATCATTTTCTGAATTCCTGAGTGATGTCAGAATTGGACATGCATGCAAGTTGCTTCATGAAGCGGATCTGAATATCAGTGAAGTCAGCTATGAATGTGGCTTCAATACATTATCCAATTTCAACAAGCAGTTTAAGGAACGGATGGGCGTCACTCCACTCCGGTACAAACAAGATTATTGGAAAACGTTGTTATAATTCTAGGCCTGTTTGCCTATTCTACCCAGATGGGTATGATGGAAGCCCTCTTCATGCTTGAGCCCATAGCCAAATATCCTGTCCATTGCTGCATGGGCAAACAGGATAATGCCTGCCAGTTGCAATATTGGATTGGTAAGCCAGAAACCTGCTATCAGGACAAGTAAGGCCAGGCCTTTGTGGTGGAAAAAATTATAAACCCAAGCACCTAATTTAGGTCCTGCCAAGTATCCCACCATAGATAAATCCGGCAAAAGCAGGCAGGCAGGAAATACCCACCATGTAAAGTGTAATTGACTGAAAATGAATATTGCACCCAAGAATTGAGCAATCTCCTCCAGTTTTAACAGGCCATTCATTTCTTTCATAAGCGTATTTTTAAGCCTTACCTTCACCGGTTTAAAGGTGAGAAAAGGCAGTACTTACAGCAATCATTTTATAACATCAATCTGCCGTACCTGGCTTGATCAACTGACCGAAAAACACCCCGTTTAAAAACAGTTTGTTGGTACCATACCATATACCTCTAAAATTCATATTGTCAGCCATACCGATGATGATCCCCTTATCCACTTTTTTGATTTGGATGACGCTACTGTTTCGCATCAAGTCGAGATTTTGTGGATGTACATAGCCACTTGCCAAAGGTTTGTCCGTATAGGTTAGCGGATTTGAGTAAGGGTTCTTAGCCACCTCAAGGTATTGATTGCTGTTTCCGAAGGTAAATATGGAAGACTTGCTATAACCATATGCAATAGGGTGGGAAACATCCAAGCGAGCGTTGAAGATACTTCCACCGGTCATTTTTGCTCCGGTATCTTTGACGAAAGCATCATAGGGACGTGCTGGTTTTTTTTCTTCCTCCTTGGGGTCTTTTTTAAATGTAAAGCTTGCGACTTCCTGAGTATTCAACCAAGTCATCGCTCCAGTTCGGGCTATAAGGGTATTCCCAGCTGACAACCAGGTTTTTAGTTTCTGAGCAGCTTCTTTTCCTATGCTGTTGTAAGAACCCTGAGGCATCACAAGTACATTGTACCTGCTGAGGTCTGCTGTGCCCATTCTTTCAATGGGTAAAAGAGTGATGGGCATTGCTATTCTTTGATCCAGCAAGTGCCAGATTTCTCCAGCTTCCAGGCTGTTGATGTCCGTGCCTACAAGGAGTGCGACTTCAGGTTTTTTTAATACGTCTGTTTGGGGTGAGCCTACGCTGATTCCATTTGTAAATCCTGTGGATATGGCATGAATATCTATCCCTGTCTCTGCAGCAAGCTTGTTGAGTTCGTTGAAGAGTTTGTCTGCATCCAGGCCGGGTTTATCCTCCCTTGGCATGCTGACCAAGATACTTCCGCGTTTCAGTGTTACATTGGCTGAAAGTTGGATGGGTTCATGAGTCACCCGAACCAGATATCCTTTTTGCATTAAAGCATAAGCAGCTTTAGGGGCATAATATTCACTCCATTCAAAACCATATGCATAAGAATTTTTTTCACCTTTCACCGTGCCTTTTCTGCGCTCAAAACCATCCTCTAATTTTTGAACATTGGCAAGATTCATTATTCTGCTGCTTAAGGCCATGTAGTCAACATTAAAAGCCATTGGCATAGTCCAGGCAGAAACGTCATAAAAAAGGCTGTCGGTAAAGGTATTTCTGGTTTCAAAAATCGCTTTGATCAGTCGGTACTGAGGCTGATTCAATGGTACGATGTAGGACTTTTGCTTCTCAAAAGAAACGCCATTGACTGTAAGATTTTCATTCAAGGCATACACATCAATGTCATGTTGCATGACCATCTCTGCCAGGTGGTAGCTGCGTGCTGCATCCTCTGTAGTGCCAAAGATAAAAGCTTTGTCTGTATCCGCTTCTGCTTCAGTTAATGCCTGTTTGTAGAAATCCACCATAAACTGCATGATCTCTTTCTTCATGTTTTTGGCTGCCTCAAAAGAGCTGATACTCGTACGGAATTGATTCCTCACTGTAAAGGCAAAAGAGAGCGGCCCAAAAATGCTTTCCTGCAAGTGGCCACGGGAAGAAGCCTGTTCAAATAGGATTCCTACTGCACCCTGAATATCGGGATAAGTAGACCCATAGCCGAAATAATATTCATCAAAACTTTCCCTAGTATGGTATAGCGAACCGATTTGATCTAGTGCTTTGGCATGATAGGTAGCCATTTTTGCAGTCAGTTCAATGTTCTTTTTCGGAATAAGCGGATGGTCTCTAGATGGGATTCCCGGCTGGAAAAAAAAAGTAGAATTTGTACCCATTTCATGGTAATCCAAATAAATATTGGGCAGCCATTCCTGGAATACCGCGACTCTATTGCGGGATTCTGGATGCTGTACCAATAGCCAATCTCTGTTGAGGTCAAACCAATAATGGTTTCCTCTGCCTCCTGGCCATGCTTCAGAATGTTCTCTATTGAGGGGATCTCCGTTGAGGTTGTAGGATCGGTTCGCATTTACCCAAGTTGCAAAACGGTTGCTGCCATCAGGATTTAGTGCTGGATCTATCAGGATGATGATGTTCGCCAAATCATCTGCAATTTCATTGGCTGCGGCGAAATGATATGCAGCCAAAAGAGAAGAGTTGATGGCACTTGCTTCGTTGCCATGTACAGAGTAACCTGCAGCCATTACAAGAGGCATTTTGTCTATATCAGGTTTGCTGTTGGACCTTCTCAACTCCTGCCTGGAGGCTTTGATCTTATCCAGGTTTTTGATGTTTTCAGGAGAAGTGATGGTAAGCATCACCTGAGGTCTTTTTTCATAGGTATATCCGATGATTTCAAAGTTGACCCGATTAGATGTAGTTGCAAGTTTATCAAAATACCTGATCAATTGATCATAGCCCACATGCCATTCCCCTACCTCAAAACCTAATACGTCTTTCGGTTTTGGTACTTGTGGATTGTAGGTATAGTTGTCAGGTAAATAGTATGACAAAGCGAAATCGGCGGTACCAGCGGGAGATTGTTGGGCAAGTGCTTTAAATCCTACAAGCAGCAGGAATAAGAGGCTAAAAATTCTCTTTTTCATCTAGATAAGTATTTGTTCCTTTAATCGGAGAAAGGGTGTGGGATTAGCATACAATATGCAAAATTATGGAACTGGATGAATCCCATTGGTGTAAAAAAATTGGTAGAGGATATTAAAAAAAGGGTTCCGACTTTATCAGAACCCTTTGTGATGCTTACTCAACAGTGACAGATTTGGCTAAATTTCTCGGTTGATCTACATTACATCCTCGCATTACGGCGATGTGGTAGGACAATTGCTGCAGCGGTACTACAGCAAGCAAAGGAACAAATGGTTCTTCGGCAAAAGGGATTTCAATGACATGATCTGCCATTGCTTTCACTGCAGTATCACCTTCTGTCACTACAGCAATGATTTTGCCTTTTCTCGCCTTTACTTCCTGGATGTTGCTGACTACTTTTTCATAAGAACTGTCTTTTGTGGCGATAAACACTACCGGCATTTCCTCATCGATCAAAGCAATAGGACCATGTTTCATTTCAGCAGCTGGATAGCCCTCTGCATGGATGTAGGAAATTTCCTTTAGTTTCAAAGCACCTTCAAGCGCTACAGGGAAATTGTAACCTCTTCCTAAATACAGGAAGTTGCGTGCATCTTTATATTCTTCAGCAATCAATTTGATTTTATCATTGAGGAGGAGGGTTTTTTCCACCTTTTCAGGAATATTTTCCAAGGCGGTCAACAATTCTTTATACCTGGCATCGCTTAATGTTCCCCGTTTATGTCCGAGCATCAAAGCCATCATAGTCAGGACTGAAATCTGTGCAGTAAAGGCTTTTGTTGATGCCACACCGATTTCCGGTCCTGCATGCGTATAAGATCCTGCATGCGTGGCTCTTGGAATAGAAGAGCCAACTACATTGCAAACACCGAAAATTATAGCCCCTTTAGACTTGGCAAGTTCTATGGCGGCTAAAGTATCCGCTGTTTCTCCAGATTGGGAAATTGCGATTACAAAGTCTTTTTCGTTGATGATTGGATTTCTGTATCTGAATTCGGAGGCATACTCAACTTCTACCGGGACACGGGCAAATTCCTCAAAAAGATATTCTGCCACAAGCCCTGCATGCCATGAGGTTCCACAAGCAGTAATGATGATGCGGTCAGCATTTTGGAATCTATCCATATAGTCCCGCAAACCACCCAAGATCAGTCTGCCGTTTCGAGCATCAAGTCTACCTCGCATGCAGTCTGCTATAGACCTTGGCTGCTCGTTGATTTCTTTAAGCATGAAATGCTCATAGCCGCCTTTTTCTATGGCTTCCAATTCCATTTCAAGCTTGTTGATATAAGGATTGGTCTCCACATTCTCAATAGTCTTGATCTGTAACCTGTTGTCTCGGATTACAGCGATTTCAAGATCGTCTAAGTACACAACTTGATTGGTATATTCGATTATCGGGGTGGCATCAGAAGCGAGGAAGTATTCATCTTCTCCAACTCCAATTACCAATGGAGATCCTTTTCTTGCTGCAATTAAAGTATTTGGTTCTTCTAAGTTGATCACTACAATGGCATAAGCTCCTACTACAGTGTGCAGGGCTAATCGAACAGCTTCTTCAAGGGAACAGTTACTGTTCAGGTAGATGTCTTCAATAAATTTGATAAAAACCTCGGAGTCAGTTTCACTTTGAAAAACAACCCCTTTATTGATAAGGTCTGTTTTAAGCACTCCATAGTTCTCAATGATTCCATTATGGATCATCGCAAACTTTTCATTGGAAGAGTAATGTGGGTGTGCGTTGATATCATTAGGTTCTCCATGGGTTGCCCAACGGGTATGCCCTATCCCGATTTTTGAGGTGAGATTAGAAAAAGTTTGGAGGTGACCTTCAAGTTCGGACACTTTTCCTTTCTTTTTATAAATGCTTAAACCTTGTTCATTCAACAATGCTACACCTGCACTATCATATCCCCGGTACTCCAGTCTTTTGAGGCCTTTCAAAATTATGGGCAATGCCTCTTGCTGCCCTACATAAGCAACTATTCCACACATAGACAAAATTATTAGTGTCCAAATGTATGCTTTTTAAAAAACACTGCCTAAAAATCTTGAATTTTATCTACTTCTTTAAAAAAGATTAAACGATCCTTTGAATTATTTAAAAAATCCCATTTATATACTTTTAAGTTTTTTAAGGAGAGATATCTGGATTTCAACCTAAAATCTGTAAAAAAAATAACCCTTCAAATAATTTATTTATCTGAAGGGTTAGGAGTTTAATCAGCTTGAACTGGGTTAGAAATTACGTGTCTTAGAGTAATAGATCTGAAGCACAATGTTATTCCCATTCATCACGTACTGCCTCAATGAACCTTTCATGTCTTGTAAAACGACCTGATCAATTGCCTGTGCACTTTCATTAATTGAAGCAGGATAAAACAACAAATCATACCTTTTTATCCTTTTCCTGTAAATCGCGCTAACGTGACTAGTCATGGATTGGTTGAAAATATTGAGTTCGGTATTGTGTACCAGTAGAGATGGTCTTCTGGAAAAAGCCGGTTCATTGGTAGCCTCATCATACTGAGGAGCATTATCAGGTTGAACCGCCATCCATGCCCCATCATTTCTAAAAAGGACTTCATTAGTTTGGTTCGTGAAGAACATCACTTGAGTCCTGATCGGCAAGTAGCTAGCAATATTGGTTTCAAGCGGTCCTGTTTTAAGGAGGACTTGATTAAAAGTAACATTTTCCAAAGTGTCTAAAAATGCTTGAAGTGGGGCCGTATTAAGCTTCACTAGCATTCCCAATCCTGCTTTGGAGCCAACTCTACCACCAAGATCATAGGCCACATTTTTTTGGAGAACCTGCGCAGTCGGTGTGCCAGTAGGGTCGTTTTTGATTTGGTTAAAGTGTCTTGCACGACCTGTAACTCTTCCAGTT
>DAIPZN010000053.1:0-30946 GCA_036782195.1 Cyclobacteriaceae bacterium
CTGGTATACAGTGCTTTATGTAAAAATGTTAAAATTTTTTAAAAATTCATGATGTCATTTGGAGCTTCTACTTCTTATATGAGTAAAGCTTGACACTCAGATGAATTTAATAGACTATTTTTTGGCAAATCCGGAGTTTGTGAGATGGGTCAAAAATCCTGATTATGAATTGGATACTTATTGGAAAAACTGGATGGAGGCCAATCCCGAAAGCTTGGAATCTCTTAAGTTGGCCCGTGAAATCATATTGGGTATACAGCTACATCCTTCCACTGCACAAAAGCCTGTGGAAGGCCTTAAAGAAGAAATTCTTGCCAATATCCTAAGGCAAAGCACAGCGGTAAAACCGCAACAGTATCAGGTAACTGACTATAGACCGAAAGATTTCTGGCTGAATAGGGTCGGCCAGATTTACAAAATTGCTGCAATACTGGCTTTGTCCTTAGGTTTGGCTTGGACGCTCTATTTGATTAATCCACAACAAGATCAACAGCTTCTAGCTTTGGAGGAGATTTGGGTTGAAAAATCAGCAGCTCCAGGGGAAAAGCTAAATATCACACTGCCCGATGGTTCAAGGGTATGGCTAAATTCTGGCAGCAAGCTTTCATTTCCAGAGCAATTTAATGGGCACAGGAATGTGAAACTTATAGGAGAGGGTTTTTTCGATGTTCAGGAAGATGCTTTAAGACCTTTTAGCGTTGAGGCCTCAGGTGTCATTACTACAGCCTTGGGAACATCCTTCAATATCAAATCCGGAAAGGAATCACAAGTCACTATATCACTTTTTACAGGTAAAGTCAAAATTGAGGATGTCAAGGCAAAAAGGCATACAGAGCTTGTGCCAGGGCAGGAACTGATTGTTGAATCGGGCATGCAAGAATGGAAAACAGCCCCTTTTGATGCTACCAAAAAAGGTGTTTGGAAGGAAGGTAAATTTATTTTTGAAAATGCCGGTCTTCAGGAAGTTGTCGAGATTCTGGAAAACTGGTATGGCGTTAAAATCACATTGACAAATGCCCAAAACATCAAATGGAAGTTTTCAGGTGAATACCAAAACCAGATGCTAGAGAACGTGCTAAAAAGCATGTCATACATTGAATCATTTGAGTATAAAATACAAGGCAAACAAGTTGAATTCATCTTCTAATAAGCTAATGAAAAAACAGGACACCTCATAATAAGAAAGCCGGAAGATCAGGGATCTACCGGCTTAGATGGGTCTGAAGATGGAAAGACATTGGGGAATGGAAAATCATCTAAAGACCGAGTTTAATGAATAGAACAATCAATAAACCTCATCAAAAATATGAATAATAATCTACTTAAGGTAATCTATATGATATCCAGATACTTCCTGTATGGATTTGTAGTACAGCTGCTGTTTCTGAACTTCGTATTGGCCACATCAGCTAACGGTCAATACAAGAGCATAGATGAAGTAAGTGTAAGTCTTCAAAAAAGAAACTTCACTTTAGGCCAGTTTTTCTTTCAATTAGAAAGTAAAACTCCATTCAGGTTTTCCTACGAAAACAAGGATTTTGACCTCAATAAGTCAATTGAACTCACCCAAAAAAAAGCTACTGTAGAGGAGTTTCTCCAGGAAGTAAGCCTGCAGACTGCACTCTCATTCCGTCAGATCAACAACAACATTGACGTCAGAAAAAACAGCTCCAATACCGTATTTTCAGTTCAAAACCAAGTTCAGATCACCATTACCGGTACTGTACTGGACGACAAAAGATCACCACTACCAGGTGTGACCATTATGATTGAAGGTACCAACAGCGGTACAGTGACTGATATCGATGGAAAGTATACCATCAGTGCCAAAGAAGGAGATGTATTGATTTTTTCCTTTGTAGGGTTTGAAAGACAAAGCCGTGTAGTCGGTTCTTCTAATGTTATTGATGTAGTCATGGTAGAGGATACCAGCCTGCTCAATGAAATTGTTGTAATCGGCTATGGTACCCAGAAGGAGAAAGACCTGACCTCTGCAATCACAACCATCAAATCTGACATGATTGCCAAAACCCCAACCGCAAACGCCATGCAGTCCCTTCAGGGAAGGGTAGCAGGAGTGCAGATTGTAAGCAATGGTGCACCAGGTGCTTCCCCTACAGTGAGGGTAAGAGGGGTTGGATCATTTGAAGGTAACGCAGCGCCGCTGTATGTGGTTGACGGGATGTTTTTCAACAATATTGACTTTCTCAATCCAAATGATATTGAAACCATTTCAGTGTTAAAAGATGCTTCAGCTGCTGCAATTTATGGTGTGCGGGCATCTAATGGCGTTGTGCTTATCCAGACCAAATCAGGGTCGTACAACCAAAAACCTGAAATGATCTATGATGGATATACTGGTATGCAAGTGCCTCAGAACGTCCTGAAAATGGCCAATTCTCAGCAATTTGTACAATACATCAATGAAACAGGAGCTCCCGCAGATATTGCTTTTGTCAATAATGCCATGCAGCGATATGGAAGAAGCAGATTGGATCCGAATATTCCCCTTCCCAATACTGACTGGTATGCCGAGATCATGAATCCAGCCTCCATCCAAAACCATAATTTATCTTTCAACGGTGGAAACAACCAGACCAGATATTCAATAGGAGGTAGTTATTTTAACCAGAACGGCTTACTTCAGCAAACCCGCAATGAATATTCACGAGTAAATCTTAGGGCTAAACTGGACACAGATATCAAAGAATGGGCTACTATTGGAGGAAATTTCAACTTCAGTGTTGGTAGACAATATGTTGGAGATGACGCAGCTTGGTTCAGATCCTATTTCGCCGTCCCTATTATTCCGGTATATGACGATCTAAATACTAATGCCTATCCCACCAACCTCTCTAATGCTCAACAAATCGGGTATAGAGGCAATCAAAACCCGTTCTATCCCTTGCTTTATACCGACAATAGAAACAACATCGGTAAAATCATGGGGAATATCTATGCTGACCTTGAACTTATCCCTGAGCGGCTATCTTTCCGTACTGCTTACAACTACGGCGCAGAAGTTATCAATAGCAGAAACGTAGGCTTTGATTACAATGATGGCGTCACGGAATTCCAGTCATCCATCAGACGTCAGAATTTCACTAGGTTTGATCAGGTATTTGACAATTTCTTTACCTATACCAACAACTTCAATAAGCACAACCTTACAGTAGTTGCCGGTCAATCTTTTCGAAGTGAATACAGTGAAATTCTTTTTGCCCGAGGAGAAGGTATTTCACCTACGCCTGATAGGGCAAATGAATACCTTTGGTATCTCTCCAACGCCACTAATTTTGATCTAAATGGAATCGGTGATGCAGATGGTGGTACTATCAACAGTAATCTCCTTTTCCAATCCTATTTCTCAAGGGTGGCCTACAACTTTAATGATAAGTACCTGCTATATGGTACTTTCAGAAGAGATGGTAACAACAAATTCCAGAAGAAGTGGGGTAATTTTGCCACTTTTGGTGCAGGATGGATTGTATCTTCAGAGGACTTCTTCCAGGTAAACGGAATAGATTTTCTTAAGCTTAGGGCTTCTTGGGGCCAATTGGGTAATGACGGCATCAGACCTTCAATTGGAGCACCTACAATCGAAGAAACCAGTACAGCCATCAATGGTGTAAGGGTGATTGGTAGAAGACTGAGACCTGTGTATGACTTGATAGAACAATGGGAAACAACAGTTGAAAAAAACTTTGGTTTCAACTCCAGATTCCTAAACAACAGACTTTCGCTTGAAGCGGATTATTTTATCCGTGATACAAGAAATCTGGCTGTGAGCATTATTCCACCGGTTTTTAGAGCTACAGAAAGGAGAAGCGTAGGTGAAATCAGGAATCAAGGCTTGGAAATGACCCTCAATTGGGAAGACAACATCGGTAGCAATTTCTCTTACTACATTGGGGGTAATTTTGCCACATTAAAAAACAAAGTACTTAGCCTAGGTGGAGCAGATGGACTTGATGCGGGTTCTGCTGAATTTCGCCAAAGATCTATGATCGGCCAGCCTTTCCAGGCATTCTATGGCTATCAAGTATTAGGTGTTTTCCAAAACCAAAGTGACATTACCAATAGTGGCTATTCACCGGAATTTATTGCGTCACGAGGCTTGGTTCCAGGAGATTTCAAATACAAAGACCAGAATGGTGACGGAGTGATTAACGACCAAGACCGTGTGATTCTTGGTTCCTACCTACCCAAGTTGACTTACGGAATGAACATGGGCTTTAGCTATAGGAATTTTGATGTGGCAGCTTTGATACAAGGGCAGTCTGGTTTTAGCATCCTTAACCGTAAACGAGGTGAAATCATCTTTACAAATGATACCAATCTTGATGCGGAGTTGATAGAAAATCTCTGGAGGGGAGAAGGTACTTCAAACAGATATCCCTCAGCAGCTGGTTTGAGAAAAGGTTGGAACCAAAGCATGAGCAGCTACTTTGTAGAAGATGGCTCATATTTTAGAATCCAAAATGTAAGGGTTTCTTACGCTCTACTCAACAAGTCCCTTTTCGGCACAGCAATGCCTGATACCAGGATTTCTTTCACTGCAGAGCGTCCTTTGACTTTGTTCAATTACAACGGTTTCAATCCGGAAGTAGCCAATGGCATTGACAGACAGGTGTATCCAATACCTGCCATTTACACCCTTGGGCTGAACATCAAACTCTAAAAAAGAAAGATCATGAAGACTATACATAAACTTAATTATACTTTCTGGGTGGTTTTGCTGGCTTTTGCAGGTTATTCCTGCGCTGATTTAGAGCAGCCTCTTGAAAACCAGATCAAAGTGGAGTCCACGGATTATACCCAATCTGAAAACATGATCCTGTTACTTTATGGATCATATGCGGAGTTGCAGAATTTACAATGGGAAACATTCCCGCTAATCTCAGTTCGTGGAGATGATGTCAACGCAGGAGGTGACCAGTTTCCCTTGATCGAAACAGACAGATTTAGGTATGACAGAAACTTCTGGATGTACAATTCCACCTGGCTAAATCTATACACTGACTTGTTATACTGGCATGGTGCAATGGAAGAAATCCAGAAGTATCAGGATGCAGGAGCAAGTGCAGCATTGGCACAACAATACATCGCTGAAATTAAGGTGATGCGGGCTTTTGAATTGCTACAGCTTGCAAGGCTTTGGGGTACAATACTTATCCCAAGATCCAGCCAGCCAAGTGATCTTTACAATGTGGAGCTATCCAATTTCGAACAGGTGATGCAGCATCTTTCTGCGCAGATGGATGAAGCTATCCCATTGTTGCCTAGTGTGCATCCTAACCAGCGCTCTGATATAAGAGGTGGGATCACCCGTTTCACAGCCTTGGCCATCAAAGCTCTTGCAAATCTTGAACTGAAAAACTGGCAAGCTGTTGCCGACGCAACAGGTCAGATTATCAGCAGCAATGCATTTGCGTTAGAAGAAGATTACTATCAGCTCTTCAAAATTCCCGGAAAACTCAATAGAGAAAATGTCCTAGAACTTCAATATTCCGATTATGGTACCGCTACAGGTACTGTGAATAGGTACTTGTGGGATTTCTTTGGCCCGGCAAGCTGGACACCTGCAGTGTCTGGTGCAGGTGGTGGATGGGGTTTCTGGGAACCTACTACCAAATATGTCAAATTTATGTTGGCAAGAGGTGAGCAAGAAAGATTGGTGACTTCAGTCAACTTTACTCCTGCTGGTATTGCAGCCATAAGCAGCGACCCTGCCTTTGCAACCTTGCCTTCATGGGTTTCCAATGTCTCACCAAGTGGTGACAGGTTCAACAACCACCCGAGGTATCTCTTTCTTTCAGGTAAACACTACCTGCCTAGCAATCAGCTGACTCCCGGAAGATTTACATTTGGGGAAAACAAGAATTTCACCTGCATCAGGTACTCCGAAATCCTGTTAATGCATGCTGAAGCTTTGGTGAGTGGAGCCAATAGTTCTTCAATTTCAGCCTTAGCAGCAGTGAATCAAGTTCGGGCTAGAGCTGGAATGCCTACTGTTTCTTCAGTTAACTTAGACGTTGTGCTGGATGAGAAATTCGCTGAATTTGGAATGGAATGGGGCATTAGGTTCTATGATTTGGTAAGACATGGTAAGACTACCGAACTCAATGAAAACGGCCGAACATTTTCTCCTGCTTCCCATAGATTCCTGCCATATCCCCTTGAGCAGCAGGATATCCTTCCTCAGTTGAAAGGCAAATCAAACCAAGGTTAAATCATAGCAACATGAAAAAATCATATAGCATACTCGCCGCTTTGCTTTTGGGCTTGGGATCATGCACCGAAAGCTACATTGATGAGATCATAAAAAAAGACCCTGGACCAGATGTGACTGCTCCAGTGGTGAACATTAGCTTCCCCCTTGATGGAACCAAAATCAGAGTGGTGGAAGATGTCACTGCAATAGATATTAATTTGGAAGTTGTAGACGACATTGAAATTGCCTCAATCCAGCTTAAATTGAATAATGCAGAAATTGCCAGCTTCAGTGATTTCAAGGATTACAGGAGAGCTGTCAAAAGCTTTAGGTATACCAACTTAGGGAATGGTCCACATGTGCTTGAAGTAATTGCCAAAGACCTAAGTGGTAAAACAACTTCAAAAAGCGTCAACTTTGAGAAGGTGGAGCCATATAGGCCACAGTTTGCAGGTGAAATTTTTTATCTACCATTTGATGGAGATAATATGGAGCTGGTAAACATCAAAAACCCGACGGTATCGGGTAGCCCATCATTTGTGAATGGCCTGAAAGGAAAAGCCTATGCAGGTGCCACAAATGCCTATCTGACTTTCCCAACTGCCGGACTTTTAGGTTCTGAGTTTAGTGCTGCATTCTGGTACAAGGTCAATGCTTCTCCAGACCGTGCAGGTATCCTTGTAGTCGGTCCCCCGGATCCAAACAATCCTAACAACATGAACAATAGAAGAAACGGTTTCAGGTTGTTCAGGGAGAATGCAGGAGGAAAACAAAGGATTAAACTAAATGTAGGGACAGGTGCTTCTGACAGTTGGTTTGACGGAGGTGCTGCCGCGGATTTAGATCCTGCGGCAGGAGAGTGGGTGCACGTAGCTTTTACCATTTCAGGCTCCTCATGTGCGGTATACCTCAACGGTAATGTAGTGAGCCAAGGCAATTTTGCAGGTGTAGATTGGACAGGTTGTAACATCCTGACCATTGCCTCAGGTGCGCCAAGGTTTACCGAATGGGGACACCTTTCGGATGGAAGCTTATTTGACGAGTTGAGACTCTTCAATAAAGCCCTCACCCCAGCTGAAATTCAGGGGATTATCCAATCAGATAAACCATAAATAGTTTAGATTGAGTACCATAAGGGTTCCGGGTAAAACTGGAGCCCTTATAATTTACACCATTTGTTATGCGTTTTCTAATTTATTTTTCCCTTCTGTTTGTGGTGCTTAGCGGCTGTGACAAGCCTGACAATGAGCCTTCCGCATTATTGCTCCTAAGTGTAGATTCTGGTGGACAACCTATCAATATCACCTCACCTATTACAGAGGAAGTTTTTACCGACCGACCCATTTCCCTGGTTTTTTCCCATGCCCTTAATCCAGAAAGTATCACAGGCAATATCCGTCTTCTTCAAGATACAGATGTGGACTTTAGCTATGTTTTAACACCAGATAAAAAAACACTTATTCTTTATCCCTCAGGTCAACTAAAGAAATTTACTATATACAAAATCCGGATCAGCAACCACCTTAAAGCAGCAAATGGAGGAAGGGCCCAAGAAATAGAAGTTGTTTTTAGGACAATCTCGGGAGATTTTACAGTGCTAACCCGCAATTTTCTAACTAGTCAGGTCACTAAGACAGGTAGGATAGTGGAAGTCCCGACTTCCTTTAGCCTAAAGCTGGAATTCTCTCTTCCTGTATCTTCTGCAAGTATATCTACCGGCATTGTTATCCAGGGACAGGACGCGCCACAATTGGGTTTTGAGTTGTCTAATGAAAACAGCAGCCTTACAGTTACTGGATTACAACCCTTAAAGGATTATACCAGGTACTCCATACAATTGAATAGCCAACTCAAGGCTATAAATGGTCAGGCTATCATTCCACAGGTGATCACTTTTTATACAGGAGGAAGTGAGACCCCAAAATTCCCTGTGATTCCGGATGATCTTTTATTGACTATGGTACAGGAGCAGACATTCAAGTATTTCTGGGATTTTGCACATGCTGGAAGTGGAATGGCAAGAGAGCGGAATACTTCAGGAGATCTTGTCACTACAGGCGGATCCGGCTTTGGCCTAATGGCCTTATTGGTAGGTATTGAAAGGGGGTTTATCACCAGACAACAAGGCTTGGACCGGTTTTCAAGAGTGGTTGATTACCTGGGAAGGGCCGAAAGATATCATGGGGTATGGCCACATTGGCTCAATGGCAATACCGGTTCTGTAATCCCATTTAGCGCAAAAGACAATGGAGGAGATTTAGTCGAAACAGCTTTCTTGATTCAAGGGCTTCTGGCTGTCAGAGCTTACCTGAATCCGAATGAAGCATCTGAAAAACAACTTATCGACAAGATTACGGATTTATGGCATGGGGTAGAATGGAGTTGGTATACCAGAGGAGGGCAACAGGTGCTATTTTGGCATTGGTCACCCAATTATAATTGGGACATGAACTTGCCGATCAATGGCTACAACGAATCGCTAATTGTCTATGTGCTAGCCGCTGCCTCTCCTACATACCCTGTAGGCAAGCAGGTCTATGATACCGGATGGGCAAGGCAAGGGGCAATGGTCAACGGAAACACCTACTTTGGACATAGATTGCCATTGGGAGAAACCATGGGAGGACCCTTGTTTTTTGCACACTACTCCTTTCTCGGTTTGGATCCCAGAAATCTCCGAGACACCTATGCCGCTTATTGGGAGCAGAATTTAAACCACTCCAAAATCAACCAAGCATATTGTATCGATAATCCACTAGGTTATGTGGGTTATAGTGAAGCCGGATGGGGATTGACAGCAAGTGACAACCACTTAGGCTACAACGCCCATTCACCAACCAATGATCTTGGAGTGATCACCCCCACAGCTGCACTTTCTTCCATACCCTATACACCAGAAGCTTCAATGAAAGCTATGCGATTTTTTTATTACCAACTGGGGGATAGACTTTGGGGTCCTTATGGATTTTATGATGCATATAATTTGACAGAGGGTTGGTTTGCAAATTCTTATCTGGCCATTGACCAAGGGCCTATTGTAGTAATGATCGAAAACTACCGAACCCAACTTCTGTGGAAGCTCTTGATGAAAGACAATGACCTTAAGGCAGGATTGGATAAACTTAATTTTACTTATAACTAATGAAAAGTAATATATTGATTTTCAAATTATTATGGGTTTTTGTTGCTATTTCATTTAGCTGTACTCAAAAAGTACATCAAGAATCTTATTCAAAAGATGACACGTTTCGGATCTCAGATGATTCCTTGTATAACCTAGTCCAATATAGGACATTCCAATATTTTTGGGATGGGGCAGAACCTACATCAGGACTAGCTAGGGAGCGGATTCATATGGATGGAGTTTATCCAGAAAACGATCAAAATGTGGTAACTACTGGAGGGTCAGGATTTGGGTTTATGGCAATCCTGGTAGGAATAGAAAGAGGGTATATCACCAGAGAAGCAGGAATAATGCGACTTACCCAAATGGTGAATTACCTGGAATCAGCAGATCGTTTTCATGGTGCATGGCCCCATTGGCTTCAAGGAGAAACAGGTAAAGTCAAACCTTTCGGAAAACATGACAATGGAGGAGATTTGGTAGAGACCGCTTTTTTGGTTCAAGGATTATTGACAGTAAGACAATATCTCCTACCAGAAAATGAGCAGGAAAAGCAACTTGCCTTAAAAATTGATAAGCTCTGGAAGGAAGTTGAGTGGTCATGGTACAAGAAGCAAGATGAAAATGTGCTCCTCTGGCATTGGTCGCCAGAATTTGGCTTTCAGATAAACCATCCTCTCAAAGGTTATGACGAGACACTTGTAACTTACCTGCTTGCAGTAGCCTCACCTACATATCCAGTTTCACCAGATCTTTATCATGAAGGTTGGGCTAGAAAGGGTGAAATTATGCATGATGCAACAGCTTTTGGGATTCCTTTGGAGTTGAAACATAATGGTGCGGCTGATAAGGGTGGTCCATTATTCTGGGCACATTACTCCTATCTTGGCCTAGATCCAAGGGGATTGAAAGATAAATATGCTGACTATTGGAGACACAATGTAAACCACACACTAATCAACAGGCAGCACTGTATTGAAAATCCTCATGGGTATAAAGGCTATGGAGAAAACAGTTGGGGATTGACTGCCAGCTACTCCGTCAATTTCTATGCAGCCCATAGACCTGAAGAGGATGCAGGAGTAATTTCACCAACAGCAGCACTGTCATCTTTTCCCTACACCCCGATAGAATCTTTACAGGCAATGCGGTATTTCTATTTCAATCTTGGCGATAGATTATTTGGAACCTATGGATTCTATGATGCTTTTAGTGAAACTTATGATTGGTTCCCCGAAAAGTACCTTGCGATTGATCAAGGACCTATAGTGGTGATGTTAGAGAACCACCGAAGCGGCCTTTTATGGGATCTTTTTATGAGTAGTCCTGAGGTTAAGGAAGGGCTGAACAAATTGGGCTTTCAGAGTCCCCATCTTTAATTTAAAGGCATGGTATTCGTTAAGGATGCCTTTAAAATGTGAAAAGTAGCAATTTGAAAAAGTACCTTGAAAAGCAAACATAAAATATAAACCCCAATGCTATGAGAAACCATTGTTGTATCCTACTCATTATACTTTTGGTGGGACAGGTTGTACTACCCGCGCATGCGCAAAAAAAGGTTCAAAAAACTTATGAACAAAAAGCCGACTCCATCATCTCCCTGATGACCTTGGATGAAAAGCTGGGACAACTGAATCTACCCGCTGCCGGTGATTTCACTACCGGACAGGCTGAAAGTTCGGATATAGCCGGCAAGATCAAGGCAGGTAAAGTGGGAGGGCTTTTCAATATCAAGTCGGCCGCCAAAATCCGCGATGTACAGCGTGTGGCGGTGGAGGAAAGCCGGCTCAAGATCCCTTTGCTTTTCGGGATGGATGTCATACACGGTTATGAGACCCTTTTCCCCATTCCTTTGGGCATGTCGGCCAGCTGGGACATGAAGCTGATCGAACAGTCCGCCCGCATAGCAGCCATTGAGGCAAGTGCCGATGGCATCAACTGGACTTTTTCTCCCATGACGGATATCTCCAGAGATCCCAGATGGGGTAGGGTATCGGAAGGGAGCGGAGAAGATCCTTATTTGGGTGCACAGATTGCAAAAGCCATGGTCAAAGGCTATCAAGGTACCGACCTCAGCCTGAACAATACCATTATGGCCTGTGTCAAGCACTTTGCCCTCTATGGGGCGCCGGAAGCCGGCAGGGACTACAATACTGTAGACATGAGCCGGATCCGGATGTACAACGAATATTTCCCGCCATACCAAGCAGCCATTGATGCAGGTGTAGAGACGGTAATGACAGCATTTAACGAAGTGGAAGGCATTCCTGCAAGTGCCAACAAATGGCTGATGACCGATGTACTGCGCAAGCAATGGGGGTTCAAAGGGTTTGTAGTCACAGATTATACCGCCATCAACGAAATGGTGGATCATGGTATCGGAGACCTGAAGACCGTTTCTGCTTTGGCACTAAAAGCCGGGGTGGAAATGGATATGGTAGGTGAGGGTTTCCTCAGCACCTTAGGGCAATCCCTCAAAGAAGGTGTCGTAACCGAAAAACAGATCAATGATGCGGTCCGGCTTATCCTCGTGGCCAAATACAAACTGGGGCTCTTTGAGGATCCCTACAGGTATACAGACCTCAACCGTGCCTCATCTGAAATCTATACCTCACAACATAGAAAAACAGCCAGAGAAACCGCAGCCCAGACTTTTGTGCTGCTCAAAAACCAATCCCAGGTATTGCCGCTCAAAAGCCAAGGTACAATTGCCCTGGTAGGGCCAATGGCTGACAACAGGGAGAATATGGCAGGTACCTGGAGCGTGGCAGGCAGATTTGAAGAAGCCATATCGCTTAAAGAGGGTCTTGAAAAAGCAGTGGGAGACAAGGTCAAGATCCTTTATGCCAGGGGAGCCAATGTGGTGAGGGACTCCTTATTGGAATCTCGGGTAAGTATATTCGGAAAACCCACCTATCGCGACCCCAGACCTGAAAATGAACTCATTGCCGAAGCCCTGGAAACTGCCAAAAGCGCCGATGTCATCGTGGCTGCTATGGGTGAATCTGCAGAAATGAGCGGGGAAGCTTCAAGTATGTCCAATATAGAATTGCCGGCAAACCAAAGGGAACTGCTGAAGGCCTTGCTTGCTACTGGAAAGCCGGTGGTTTTGGTGCTGTTCACCGGAAGACCGCTGGCGCTCAAATGGGAGGAAGAAAATATTCCCGCTATTCTCAATGTGTGGTTTGCAGGCAGCGAAGCAGGAGATGCGATTGCAGATGTTTTGTTTGGAAAGGTCAATCCTTCAGGAAAACTGAGTGCCACATTCCCGCAGAATGTAGGGCAGGTGCCGATTTATTACAACCACAAGAACACCGGCCGGCCGTTACCAGAAGGGGAGTGGTTCCAGAAGTTCAGATCCAACTATCTGGATGTATCAAACGATCCGCTGTATCCATTTGGGTATGGCCTGAGCTATTCCACATTTGAATACGGGGAATTGCAGCTCAGCAATTCAGCTCCTCAAGGTGAAACATCCATCAAAGCTTCTGTTACACTGACTAATCAAGGTCCATATGACGGTGCCGAAGTGGTGCAGTTGTATATCCGGGATGTGGTAGGCAGTGTCACCCGTCCGGTCAAAGAACTGAAAGGTTTTCAAAAGGTGTTTTTGAAGGCCGGGGAATCCAAGACTATTGACTTCAATATCGGCACTGAAGCGCTTAAGTTTTACAATTATGACCTGGAATATGTGTGGGAACCCGGTGAGTTTGAAATCATGATCGGCGGAAACTCAAGAGATGTGCAGGTCAAGAAAATCAATTGGAAGAAATAATTATAAGGTTGTAAAATTCAAATCATAAACAATTTTAGACTTGACCACTGCGCAGGTACCGCAGTGGTCTTTTTTTTTGTCCAATTACAACTCTTTACCAGAAGCTTCCTTGGCATGTTATTTGGGCCTCAACATCAGTATATTAAATACCATCAATTAAAATTTCTTCTAAATGACAATGCTCATGAAATTATATTTGGCATCTTTCGCTTCACTTTTTGTTCTTTTCACTTTCATCACCTCCTGTATGCAGCAGGACGATCGGCAAAATGAAAACAGAAACAGAGACATCGTTCTTGTTGAAGCCTTTCCACAATTGTCCTTTACCAGACCTGTAGACCTTCAGCATTCTGGAGATGGCTCTGATAGGATTTTTATAGTAGAACAAAGAGGAGTGATCTCGGTTTTTGACAATGATCCTGCTGCCAATTCCAAGACTACATTTTTGGATATCTCTGCAAAAGTCAATGACCAGGGAAATGAAGAAGGGCTATTGGGATTGGCTTTTCATCCTCAATATGCTGAAAATGGGTTTTTCTTTGTCAACTATACCGCAGCCTCTCCAAGACGGACGGTCATTTCAAGGTATAAAATTTCGGCAGCTGATGCCAATCGTGCAGATCCAGGAAGTGAAGAAGTGCTTCTTGAATTCGACCAACCTTTCTCCAACCATAACGGTGGCCAATTGGCATTTGGACCAGATGGCATGTTATACATAGCTGTAGGAGATGGCGGTTCAGGTGGTGATCCCCAAAATCATGGACAAAATTTGGAGACACTTTTAGGTACTATCCTTCGCATAGATGTCAATGCTCAGGCTGAAGGCAAACTATACCAAATCCCTACTGACAATCCTTTTGTGGGAAGGACAGATGGTGCAAGGGCTGAAATCTATGCCTATGGATTGAGAAATCCATGGAGGTTCAGCTTCGACAGTGAAACAGGGCAGTTGTGGACAGGTGATGTAGGACAGAATAGGTTCGAAGAAATCAATATCGTTGAATCGGGTAAAAACTATGGATGGAATACCATGGAGGGCCGGGAGTGCTTCAATCCAAGCTCAGGTTGCAATCAGGAAGGGCTGGAACTTCCGGTGTGGCAATATGGAAGAGCACAGGGAGATGTATCAGTGACGGGAGGATATGTCTATAGAGGTGAGACCATTGAAGAACTTCAAGGATTGTACATTTATGCAGATTTTGCTTCAGGTAGGGTTTGGTCTCTTGATGCCACCAATCGACAAAATCCAGTCAACACCGAAATTGTACTTGCTTCATTCCCAGTATCTTCTTTTGGCGTAGATCAGGCTAATGAGTTGTATCTTTGTGGTTTTGATGACAAGATTTACAAGTTAGCCTATGATTGAGGATAGGTTTTGACAGATGGTGAAATGCTGGGGTCAGAAAATTTTTATATCTGAGGATTTTTAGGGAACTTTTAAGTTCAACATTCCCTACCCAATGAATAACCGTAATTTTTTGTTTTTAATCATATTGTTGCAATGCCTTCAGCAACCATTGAAAGCTCAGGTAAGCCAACTGTTGCCAAATATCCTGTGGATCTCTGTAGAAGACATCAGCCCGCTGTTGGAGGTCTATGGAGATGAAAGTATTGCCACCCCCAATATCAGCAGACTGGCCAAAGAGGGCATTACTTTTACCAATGCCTTTGCAACGGCTGGGGTATGTGCACCGAGTAGGAGCAGCATCATCACCGGCATGTATCCGGTAAGTATCGGAACCCACAACATGCGCACGGGTCCACACTATGCCTACCGCACTCCCGAAAACGAAACCTACAAATCCTATATAGGCCTCACGGATATCAAAGGCCGAAATGTGCCCGAGTATGCAGCAGTGCCCCCTCCCTATGTAAAGGTATTCACCGAATACCTCAGGGCGGCGGGTTACTTTACAACCAACGCAGCCAAGACCGATTACCAGTTCAATTCACCCTTTACGGCATGGGATGAAATTGGCCCTCAGGCCCATTACCGACAGAGACAGCCTGGCCAACCTTTTTTCGCAGTGTTCAACCATGAGGTTACCCATGAGTCCAGGGTCTTCATGAAAAAGGATGATCCAATGCTCGCTGATGTCAATAAAGTACCCATTCCTTCTTATTTTCCTGATTTGCCTGTTGTCCGTCAGGATGTGGGCAGGGTGTATTCCAATATACTCGAGCTCGATGCCCAGGTGGGAAAAATCCTTGATGAACTTGAAAAGGAAGGATTGCTGGATAAGACTATTGTTTTCTTTTGGTCGGATCATGGGGGACCTTTGCTGAGGCAGAAACGGGCAGTGGGCAATTCGGGGCTGAGGGTTCCGCTGATCGTCCGGTTGCCAGGAGGGGAACAGGCTGGGACTAGGGTAGACCAGCTTGTGAGCCTGATGGATCTAGGGCCTACTGTACTTTCGCTTGCGGGCATTCCCATCCCTGAACACCTGCACGGCAGGGCTTTTTTGGGTCCACAGGCCACCAGCCAACCACATGGCTATGCATTCGGTTCGGCAGACAGGTTTGACGAAGCAGTGGACATGAGCAGATCTGCCATTGATGGCCGGTTTGTGTACATCCGCAACTTCCGTCCCGAGCTTCCGCTTATCTACCGCAATGCCTATCGGGAGCAGATTCCGATGACCCAGACTCTGATAGAGCTGGATCAGCAGGGCAAACTCCAAGGAGATGCGGCATACATTTGGATGAAGACCAAGCCAGTAGAGGAGCTATACGACCTGGAGCAGGATCCACATGAAGTCAACAACCTTGCAGCTGATCCCGCTTACGGTGACCGACTGCTGAAAATGCGTGCCGCGCTTGCGGCCTGGCAACTGGAAGTCGGGGATCTGGGATTTGTGCCGGAGCACGATCTGGTCCAGCTGATGTGGCCGGGATTGGTGCAGCCCGAAACGGCAGCCGTGGAGTTTTTGAAGAAAGACGGACATCTTCATATCTCTTGCCCCACTCCGGGTTCCAGCATTGCCTACAGGGTAGGAGAAGGAAGGTGGCTGCTCTATCATGAGCCACTTAAAGTAGCATCAGGAACGGTTGTCACTGCCAAATCCATTAGGATAGGATTCAAGCCTTCTGCTGAAGTCAGATATATATTCAAATAAATATGACGTCCATGAAAAGTTCAGTAGCTATCATCCTGTTTATCCATCTTTTTACTTACCACACCATGGCCCAGCAAGCAAATTATGACGAAACAAAGGTTCCTTTTTTTTCCATTCCTGAACTAATGGTAACAGGCAAGGGCAATGCCGTTACTGACAAAGCACAATGGGAAAAGGTAAGGAGGCCCGAACTGCTCAGCACCTTTGCAAATGAAGTCTATGGCCAACTTCCGGATGACCTGGATAAGGTGGACTTTAAAGTCAGCAGGGTTGCCGTTACTGCTGTTGCGAGATCCATGCAGGTGCTGATCCAAAGTCAAAAACAAGGGAAAGCGCATGAGATGAAATTGCATGTCTTTTTACCCAAAACAGGAGAGGGACCATTTCCGGTATTGTTGCTGATCAGCCATAGAAATGTAGCGGAACTGCTCAAAGAGTCAGACAGTGGGTTTTTTCCTATTGCCAAAATCATCGGTCAGGGATTTGCTGCGGCTGTATTTGATGTGGAAGATGTGGCCCCGGATGACCCTGGCCGGTTCAGTGACGGCATCCTTCAGCAACTTTATCCCGATCAATTGCAGCGTGAAGACGGGATGCGCGGCTTGTCGGCTTGGGCCTGGGGAGCGATGCGGGCCATGGATTATTTTGTGTCGGAGCCGATTATTGATCATCAAAAAGCAGGTGTAGTAGGCCATTCCCGTGGAGGCAAAGCAGCGCTTTGGTGCGGAGCCAATGACAGCAGATGGGCGCTTACGGTGTCCAATGAATCCGGTTGTGGAGGCGCCGCCCTTTCCAAGCGGCAATTCGGTGAAACCATTCAGCGGATCAATACCGGATTTCCCTATTGGTTTGCGAACAACTTCAAGCAATACAACGGCAAAGAGGCAGAAATGGCCTTTGACCAGCACATGCTGATTGCTTCCATTGCACCAAGGGCTGTGTATGTGGCCAGTGCGGCAGAAGATCTCTGGGCTGATCCGAAAGGGGAGTATCTGTCATTGAGGCTGGCAACGTCTGTCTATCGTGATGTTTATGGTCTATCAGCAGCCTTACCCGCCGAATTCGATCCAACCCCCAATGTCAAACACCAACCTAAAATCGGCTACCACCTCCGACCCGGCAAACATGACCTGACGGCAAATGATTGGGAGCGGTTTATGGAGTTTTTTAAGGAGAAGTGAGATTTAGACAAAAGACACAAGACTTGGTGACTATGCCTGATTTAGGTTGACAGTCCTTTTTATTTTTGGCCTCGAACTGGTTCAAGTCATCATACCTGGACCCACCCAACTGCCAACTGGTTCAAGTCTTCAGACTTGGACCCCAACTGGTCTTCAGACTTGGACCCACTACCATGCAGTCTTCAGACTGCAGTCGAGGTTCTTTTTTAATAGTGAGTCGGAGACTAATTCTTGAACTATCGGTGATTCTAAAAAAAATTAATTACCTAAAGGGGGATAAAGCTATTCCACTAAAATTACATCAATTAGTAGTTCAATATTTCCGGCATAATTTGGAGCACTGCTGTAAAGATAATCTTCTGGTGATAGCACTATACCTGCTTTAACTGGGTTCTGGTGTATATAATTGAGAAAATTGATTAGTTTTTCACTAGTATTAATTTCAAGAGGATGGCTATGTTGCTGCCAAACTTGATATTTGCTATTATTTGAATTAGATCTACCCGCGTAACCAAAGTGCCACAGCAAAAAATCTCTTCTGCTTTCTTTAGGATTAGAATTTACTTCTTTAATAAATTTAACTGAAGTAAACTTTTTGATGTCTCTGATTATTCCTTCTATAGGTAAATCTCCGCTTCTTCCTACAATTAAATGCACATGATTTGACATGATGCAGTAGGCACATAAATCAAGACCTTTGTTTTTTTGGCAGTATCTTAAAGAATTCAGAAAAATATCCCGATACACCTGACGTGTAAATAAATCAATCCATTTGACTATTGTAAATGTTACAAAGTAAAGTTTATCTTGATCTCTAAATTTGTACTTCCTGCTCATAATCAATATTATACAATAAAAATAAATTATTCCTTCTGAGCTTTAAAAAACTAAACGTTTAAATTCTTCAGCCTGAAAATGTCTAAGATTTTGAAATGTTAATTGCAGTCGGAGTCTCACACTTCATTTGGTTCAATTCTTAAGGATTGAACCCACTATCATGCAGTCTAGGTCACATGCTTTATAACAAAAATATTTCCAGTACGGCAGTCTGAAGACTGCAAAAACAGTGAGTCCAAGACTAAGTCTTGAACTATCGGTTAGTCCGCAACTTTGTAATGAACTATGGGGGTAAAGAAATTATCCCATCGGGATTGCCCGTCATCGTCAAGGTTTTTTACAGATACGTTAATGGATACCGTTTCTAATGTAGATCCTCCGATGGGGGCCGTCCCGCTGGGACGGTTGGTGGCGGTGGAGGATTTTTTTCTAACGATAGGTTGTGCTGCTGGCACAATTCTCACAAGGACATTCTCAATTATGGGTATGGAGCTCACATTGGGAGGAGCCTTAGGCACAATTCATCATACAAAATGGGAGTGGCCTGTTTTTCTGTAGACAGTCTTCTTGTTTCCTGTGTACTAATCAAATGAAGTTATTCAAAAATCCCATCGGGATTTTCTATTGGTAGAAAACAGGATTTGAATAGATTTTCAATCCCATCGGGATTGCCCGTCAAGAAATCCCATAGGGATTTCCTGATGTTAGAAGAATGATTGAAATGATTTTTTATCAATCCCATAGGGATTGCCCGTCATCGTCAAGGTTTTTTACATATACGTTAATGGATACCGTTTCTAATGTAGATCCTCCGATGGAGGCCGTCCTGCTGGGACGGTTGGTGGTAAAGGGGGGATTTGGTGTTAACAATAGGTTGTGCCGCTGGCACAATTCTCACAAGGACATTTTCAATAATGGGTATGGTGCTCACATTGGGAGGAGCCTTAGGCACAATTCATCATACAAAATGGGAGTGGCCTGTTTTTCTGTAGACAGTCTTCTTCTTGTTTCTGTTTTACTTTTCAAATGAAGTTATTTAAAAATCCCATCGGGATTGCCCGTCATCGTCAAGGTTTTTTACAAAAAGGTTTATGGATACCGTTTTTAATTTAGATCCTCCTATGGGGCCGTCCCGCTGGGACGGTTGGTGGTAAAGGGGGGATTTGGTGCTAACGATAGGTTGTGCCGCTGGCACAATTCCATTGACTGTTTTTGTTCAATGTTGGAAAACTCTTACTGTCTCGGTTCTCGCATCTAACCTCTCCTTAGACCTCTTTCTTCACAATCTCCTCAAACACCCCATCCCAAACACCGATTCTTCTTTCAAGGCTCAGTTTGACCGCTTCCATGGCTTCTTCCCAGTCAGAATCGGTTTTGCAAAGCCGCTCTGTCATTTCCAGAGCCAAATGGCTGTGGTGGTCACCATCAACTTCTATGTGCCTTTCCAGGTAATATTTGAAGGTGGAAACCTGATCGGGGAATTTTTGGTGAAGGTCCCGGACGATGGAATGGAACATATCGGGAATCAGGTCTTCTCTGCCAAAGGTGAAGACTGCAGCCTGTATGTGTGGCTTGTTGCTGTCGATGACGGCAAAGGTATGGTTGACAAAATCCTGCACCTCCTGTGGACAAGCTGCATCGGTCAAAGCAGCTCCTACCGATTGACCTTTTTGCAGGTTTTCTAAAAATCCGGACAATTGATCCGTATCCGCGCCGCATTGGTTCATGGCATTGAGGTACAACTCAAAATGGCTGATCCTGTTGCCATCTTCGTCAACATCGGATTCTTCGCCCAATACGATTTCATTGATCAGATACCGGGTGTCGGCAGAGCCTTTGGGAAACCATGGCGTAGTCGTACAGGTCAGCTGCTGCTGCAAAGCCTTCAACAGGGACATAAAGTCCCATACGGCAAAACTGTGGAACTGCATAAAGACCTGCAGGTCTTCCAGATCCCTGATTTCTTTGTATACCGGATGGTTGACGATTTGCTCCCTTAGCGGTGCAATGGCGGACTGTATTTTTTGAATTTGTGGATGCATAATGCGGAATATGAATGACAAAGTTAAACCACGCGTTGCCGATTTTGGTTGGCTACAAAATCAAAAACTGAAAAAACAGAGAACAGCTTGCGTGATTTTGTAAATGAACTTCTGAAATTTTACTGTTTCTGAACCTGCTCCTGCAGCCTTTTGAATGCAGCGGTAGCACTCTTGTACGTTTCTTCGGCATTCGCATCGGTGAGTTTCCCGTTTCTTTTGAGCACCCTTCCTGCGACCATTACCATATCCACATTGGAAGGCTGGGCAGCTTCTACGATAAGGTCCACAGGATTGGTGATTACTCCGATATTGGGAACGCGGGTATTGACCAGTATCAGGTCGGCCTGCTTACCGGGTTCCAATGTGCCGATGGAGCGCTCCAGTCCCAGACTTTTGGCGCCACCGATTGTACCCATCTCAAGAACCTGATGTGCGGACAATTCAAATTCGTTTCTCGCCAACGCGTTTGCGGTATTCAGAAAGACCTTCATCACTGCAAACATATCCGCATTGCCACTGAGGGTTGTGGTGTCTATGGAAAGGCCTATGATAGCACCCGATTGGACAAACTTATTGATGGGAGGGAAGCCGTACCCGATCCGGAGTTCTGAAAAGGGTGAAATGCTGATGGACGAGCCAGCGGCCACCATTTCTTTGATCTCGGGAAAATCTGCCCCCATGCCATGGACGATCTGCATATCTTTTCCCATAACTCCTGCATCTGCCAGTCCCTTCAGGATTTTGGGACTGCTCGCATGGACAGTCACCGGGATGCCCATCTTCCTGGCTTGTTCCAGTTCTTGTTTTCCCACGCTTTCATCGCTGTCGATCCCAGGGTGGTCTCCCATTCCCCTCCAGGCAAATCCCAATTGCATCAGCCCCTCGGGATCATACGTTTTCCAGTTTTGCTGTAGTTGAGAGAGGATCTGAAAATCCATGGGCTCCTCTCCATCTTGGCCGGAAGCTGCCCCACAGGAATATCTCGCCCTGATGCCGCTTTCCCTCAACGCACGTAAACTTCCTTCTGCATGCTGTAGGCTTCTGACATTGTGGCTCCAATCGTGTACAGTCGTAATACCGGAATATATGGCCTCAAGTGTTGCCAATCTGGTGGCCTGGTACATGTCGTCAGGTGTGAAATGCCTGCCAAACATCCTGGTAATGTCAAAATAACCTTTGCCTTCCCGGTCACCAGCCATGCTGCGCATCAGGTTGGTCCATATATGCCAATGCGTGTCAACCAGCCCGGGCAGGGCCAGCATTCCTTCACCTTCAATGATTTCTGCACCTGTTGGCTGAAGATTTTTGCCGATGCTGATGATTATGCCATCCCTGACATGTACATCCCCTATGTCATCTTGGCTGCCGTCCATGCGGATCACATGGGCGTTTTTGATCAGGTAGTGTCCTTGATTAGGTAAGGCAATATGGCTTTTGGCTGAAGCCAATGCGGATAGGCTGCCGATGCCGCTCATGCCTAGAAGCCCGAAGGCAAGTGATTTTTTTAAAAAAGACCTTTTCCCCTGATCTGTATGATGCTGTTGCTCAAATAAAAAATCCCTGTAGTCCATACTGGGTGTACGGGTGGTTTTTCAAACTTGTTGAGTAGATTGCCACCTGTATGGGTCTAAAAGTTAAATCACAGCTTTTGTGTCCCATCTCATCTATTAAATAGAACCTTGTATTTTCAACCTATAGCCATGGCTTCTTATAAATCCTTTTTTCAGCTTCCCGAGAAGCTCCATTACCTGAACTGTGCCTACATGTCCCCGATGCTACGGGAAGTAGAGGAGGCCGGAATTGCAGGTATCCGGATGAAGAGGGATCCCTCTTCATTGGCTCCGGCTGATTTTTTTACATTAGCAGCTGAGCTTAAAGCAAAATTCGGCAGCTTGATCAATTGTCCGGCTGACCACGTGGCGATCATCCCTTCTGCTTCCTACGGTCTGGCTGCTGCCGTGCAGAACCTGCCGATTGACCAAGGCAACCGGGTAATAGTAGTTGGGGAAGAATTTCCCAGTGCCTACTATGCCGCTGAAAGGTGGTGCCGGACCCATGGCAAGCAGTTGAAGACAGTTACCGCTCCTGAATACGCAAAGGGGAGGGGTTTACATTGGAACCAAAAACTGATTGCCTCCATCACGGCAGACACCGTGGCCGTTATCATGTCCTCCATCCATTGGGGGGACGGTACGCTGTTTGATCTGGTGGAAATCGGTCAGGTCTGCCGGGCAAATGGGGCCATGCTGATCATTGACGGAACGCAGTCCATCGGGGCCTTGCCCTTTGATGTACAAGCGGTGCAGCCTGATGCGCTGATATGCGCAGCATACAAATGGCTGATGGGACCTTATTCTATAGGATTGGCTTATTACGGTCCTGCTTTTCAGCAAGGCAAACCTTTGGAAGAATCCTGGATGACCCGGTCCAATGCCACGGTATTTTCAGAATTGACTTCCTATGTAGATGACTATGTCTCCGGGGCAGGAAGGTTTGATATGGGAGAGTTCAGCAACTTTATCCTGCTCCCTATGCTTGACCACGCTTTGGCACAGCTGCTGGAATGGAATGTGCAGACAATCCAGGACCACTGCAGCACATTGTCCCGACCTCTGGTCCGATACCTGCAGAATAGAGGCTGGTGGGTGGAGGAGGAGGGGTATCGTGCAGCCCACCTCTTTGGGTTTGCGCTTCCGGCCCATGTAGACCCGCAGCACCTTATCGCCTTGCTCAAAGCTGCTCATGTGCACGTATCGCTCAGGGGTAAAGCCATCCGCGTATCTTTTCACCTGTACAATGATGCCGCTGATGTTGAGGCTTTGACAAAGGTATTGGATCAGGTACAGCCCTAATCGAGCTTCCGGTTCGTTTTCAGGTAAGCCATCAGGTCCACGATTTCCTTTTCACTCAGCTGCTCAAACAGTCCCGGCGGCATCAGGGAGACAGGTGTAACTTCCTTGTTTTGGATGCTGGATTTGTTGATGGTTACGGGGTCCTGACCGACTACCCTCATCGTGATCTGCCTTTCATTTTCAGCGATCACATTGCCGCTGTAGGTCCTGCCGTCGCGGGTATTGACCATGACCAACCTGTAGTCTTCCTGGATTTCGGCACTTGGTTCCAGTACATTGAGCAGGATGTATTCGGGATCGGTGCGGTTTGATCCTGTAAGGTCCGGGCCGATGATGCCTCCTTCCCCGTACATCTTGTGACAGCTGCCGCAGGTATTGGCAAAAATCCTTTTTCCGGCTTTGGGATCTGCACTTGCCAGGGCCTTTTGGGAGATCATCTGTCTGTACTTGGCATAAGCAGCGGCATCACTTGCCACTTGCTCAATGGGACCCCAATATTCGATAAAACCACTGCCCACTACCCGATGAAGCTGGCGGGCCATGTTGGGTTGGATGTCTGTTTTCGGGATTTTGTTTGACTTCAAGGCCGCGGTCAACAGATGACCGTATCTCGAACGGCTGGAAAGCGCCTGGATGGCTTCCTGTTTTTCCTCCCTGTCCCATTTGGAATAGCGGTCCAGGAGCAGTTTCCCCAGGTTGTCACTGTCGAATGCTGCCACTGCGCGGATAGCTGCGCTGCGCAGGGTAACTTCCTCGAGCAATGCAGGCAGTATGGCCTGAAGCTCGGGACGCTGTTGGGCGGAGAGCATTTGAAGAGCCTTGACTCGTTGTTCCGCTGGGGCTGCTTTATTTTTCAGTGTTGCAAGGGCTCTTTGTGTAGCTTCTGTGTCACCGAAAAGCGCAGAAATGTCCTGGGCAAGTCTCTGCACTTCCGGTGTTCCTTTGGCAAGTTTCTGGGCAGTCTGCTGCCAGTTTGCCGGTACTGTAAGGTCTGTTCTTCCTTCCATGCCACTGTGCATGCCCTGCATCAAGTCTTTGGTGTTAGGACCGCCTTTGGCAATCTGAGCCACCAACCGCTGAAGCTCATCCCCGTCAACCGCCCTTCTTGCCATAAACTGCGTCAGCATGGGTACTTTGGAAGCGGAAGCAAGCTGCATGAACCTGTCCGGATCTGCTGCCAACAAAGGTTCTATCCCGTACCAAAGCATTTTGGGCAAATTGTGGTCTCTGGCATCTTCCCCGTGAAGGGTAAGGGCCTGGGCAATTGGCCATTTGGTAGCATTGGGGATACGCTGTAGCGCAGCACTTAGATATAGTCTCACCACTGCTGATTTGTCTTCTGCTGCCATGCTGCGGAATTTGGCCAATGCCGCTTCTCCCGGATCATGGTCTTCACAGAGGAGCTGTATGGCCCATGCCCTCACATGAGGATCTTTGTCCGAGAGGCTTTTGACCAGTTCTTCTTTGGAAAAACCCGAAGTAATGTGCAGCGCCCACATGGCCCTCAGCCGGTAGTCGGGATTTTTTTCTTTTTGAAAAATTTGCCTGAGCTCCTGATGGGTGGTGTTTGACAACTTTCCTTTTGCGGCTCTTTTGTGCAGGATCCCCCTTGCCCTTCTAGAATGCCAGTCACTTGGGCTTAGCTGTAGATTGACAAGTTGACTGTCGGTCATTTTGTTCAGGTCGCTGTAGCGGCCTTCGAAGTTTTGGGCGAGGGATTTTTCGGGCATGATCCTGAATATCCTGCCGGTCTCTTCATTGAGCACTTCCTTGCCGCAGATGTCTGCATCGTGCCAATCCAGAACATAAAGTCCACCGTCCGGGCCGATTTCCATGCTGAAGCCAACCCACTGGGCATTGTTGGCCACTAGAAAATCATCACCGTGCTTTCCCCTATAGCCGGAGCCTTCAGGGACCAAGATGTCGGAGAGCACTGCATGTTCATGGATATTGGCCATAAATATCCTGCCCTGCTGATCCTTGGGAAAGGCATCCGACTGATACACCCTGGCCCCTCCGTGGGCAGAGCGGTGGCTATGGTCGGCGATGGTTTTGATGTCCTCATAGACATATGGGTTGAAATGCTTGCCGCCTTGGCGGTGGTAAATGCCTCCGGGAACTACATGCCACAGGTGGGGAATCACACAGGCAGTCATCAGCAGCTGCCCTTTGGCGTCATAATCAATGCCCCAGGGATTGCTGAAGCCATGTGCCACTACCTCAAACCTGTCCTTGGTAGGGTGGTAGCGCCAGACACCGCCGTTGATGTCCACGCCTTCTGCTTCCAGGAGGTTCTCCGGAAACGGGTCGTTTTTGTAATACAGCTTGGTGTCCTTGTTGGGCTTCCTGATTTTGGAAGGTGTCGCAAATCCCTGTAGCCCGTATAGCCATCCGTCAGGTCCCCAATGCAGGCTGTTCAGCGTCTCGTGCCGGTCTAGGATGCCCCAGCCGGTGAGCAGGATTTCCACTTTGTCCATATCAGCTTTGTCATCGCCGTCTCTGTCCGGCACAAAAAGGAGATTGGGCGGTGCACCAAGATATAAACCGTCGAAGCCGACTGCTATGGCAGCGGGAAATGCGATGCCTTCCAGAAAGACCTTCCTGCTATCAGCCACACCGTCTCCATCCGTATCTTCAAGGATAAGGATCCTGCTTTCTCCGGAACTCGAAAAACCATATCCTCGGGACTCGTAATCTTTGTTTTCGGCGATCCACAGCCTGCCCCGGTCATCCCAGCAGAATGCCATGGGCTGGGACATCATGGGTTCTGCTGCCCATACGTTGACTTGGTATCCCGCCTTGACGGTCATGGCTTCTACGGCTTCCCGGGGGCTGAGGAATTTGGCATCCCTGCCTTCCTGCTGAGCCAGTTGCCAAAGCTCAGTGGTGCTGTACATTCCCGATTTGCCTGAGAATGCACTCCATGTTTCGGTAAGTTTGACGTCATTGAACTCTCCGGTGTAGATGACCAGCTGATGTTTCAGTTTTTCTGCTTTTCCTTTGGGGATATCCCAGTCCCCGTCACGGGTAAAGGCAGGACCTACACCCAGCTGCCCGTCTACCCGCCACTTGTTGGGATAGCCGCGGTTTTCGGGATGGTCAAAAATGGCCACATGTGCCAGGTCTTCCCTGCCTTCCACCTGCATGGACACGTTGACCCACATGGCAGGCTGACCTTCCGCCTGGTTGTTTTTCTGCCTGGCAGCATTCGTGACCTCTCCTGCAATTCCTTCCCTCCAGGGCATCCTCAGGAAAAGACTGCCATAGTCATATTGCCCGATGCGGATGTCTTCCAGTGCTTCACCTTTCCACTCCAGGTCCAGAAAGTATTTGCCCTCCTCCTCCCGCATGGTCCAGGTCATGGTTTCTTCCAGGATAGGAGCCCCTTGTGCATCCAAGAGCCTGTAAACCGTCTGCCAGCTTACCTGCTCACCCTCGCTTTCAATCAGGTTGGCGGCTACTTTTTGCCAATAGTCCCCTTCATTGTGGTGGAAATAATCGCGTCCATTGACACTGGTGAACCCCCAGTACAAACCCGTCTGGTGCTTGTGGTGCCCCGGGCTGTACTCAGTCAAGATACCCTTTCCGTCGGGAGCCACGATGGGATGGATATAGGGCCGGAAATCGGCTTTTGCAACTTGGACCAGGATAGGTTGCTCATTTCTTTCCCGGAGCACCTCTATGCTGCCATCCTCTTTTTGCGACAGGATAAGATGTGTATGATCATGATGATGTGCAGGCCTGCTGCAGGAAACGATCCATAAAAGCAGGAAATAAAGGAGCGGGTGGATTTTCATTTTGGGTTTCAATGGTTTTTGTTGGGCAAGACTGCTTTAAGATAAGCAATCAATTTCTTAAAAATCAAAAGAATTATACGAAAGCACCCCAAAGCTCCATCCAAATAAATTCGAAAAATAGATGCTCCCTTTTTTTGTAGTTTGGGCAAATTTCAAAATCATATTTCATGAACATTCGTTACCGTATCTTGATTCTGCTGCTGGTTTGTACTTTCCAAACCATTCAGGCTCAGCAAATCGATGAGGCTTACAATGAAAAGATCAAAGCCTTTACCACCGACAAAAGATTTCTGCCGCAATCCGTGATGGATCTGGTAGACCATCCGACTATTCCCTCTCCGCTTAAGCATTTTGGAAATATCATTGGCGCAGAAGGGGTATTGCACCGCTCTGCAGAGATTTACGGCTATTATCAAAAGCTTGCAGCAACTTCCCCAAAGGTCCACATGCAGGAAATGGGTAAATCAGAAGAGGGGAGACCTTTCTATGTGGTGGTCATCAGCAATGAGGCTGCGATGGGGAGGTTGGACCACTACAAAAAGCAGTTGGCCCTACTGGCTGATCCGAGAAAAACAGACGCGGCGCAGGCGGAAAAAATCATTGCCGACAGCAAGCCGATCTATTATGTCAGCGGCGGCATGCATGCCACCGAAATGGGATCACCGGAAATGCTGATGGAACTGGCTTATAGACTGGTTACTTCTCCTGATCCGGAAATCAAAAAGATCATGGACGAGGTGATTGTCGTGATCAACCCGATTTCGGAACCTGATGGATTGGACAAGCAGGTGGATTGGTACTACCGGTACACCAAAGGCAGGGAACATTTTGATGACGGTTTTCCAAGATCAGCTCCCTACTGGGCCAAATATGTTTTTCACGACAACAACAGGGACGGGCTGCAGCTGAGCCAGGAGATCACAAAGTCTATCTACAAAGGGTTCTTTGAATTTCATCCTACCGTCATGCTTGACCTTCATGAATCAGTGCCCTTGCTGTACATCTCTACAGGCACTGGTCCTTACAATGAGGGTGTGGATCCCATTACGATAGGAGAATGGCAGATCATGGCCAATCACGACATTGCCACGCTTGCGACTCAGGGTCTGCCGGGTGCTTTTACCTGGGCTTTCTATGATGGTTGGTGGCCAGGCTATGGGATCTGGGTGGCCAACAACCACAATTCAAACGGCAGGTTTTATGAGACCTATGGCAATGCAGGTGCGGATACTTATTTAAGAGACTTGGGCACATCAAGATTTGCGGGGGATCTCGCGACGAGCCGGGAATGGTACAGACCCGATCCGCCTACCCAGCAGGTCAATTGGTCATTCAGGAACAACATCAACTATACCCAGGCAGGCGTGATCGCATCCCTGGCCTATGCAGCCCAGAATCCACAGACCCTGTTGAAGAACTTTTATCAAAAGGGGGTCAACAGTCTGCGCAAAGGAAGGGAAGAGAGCCCAAGGGCCTTTGTCATTCCTAAAGCGCAGCGGGATCCGGCTATGGCTGCTTACATGGCCAACCAGCTGATGGGGCAGGCCATTGAAGTCCATGAGGATGAGGCCAATTATGTGGTGCTTTTGGATCAGCCTTACAGAAACCTGGCGGTAAATCTGCTTACCCGGCAAAATTATCCAAAGGAAGCCAAATTCCCGCCTTATGACGGCATTGCCTGGACCTTGGGGCTTTTGAACGGCGTAGAAGTTGTGACTAAGGACAGTCTTGATTTCGACGTGGCAAACTTGAAGATGCTTAGCGGAGAGGCGAAGCATGAAGGTAAGGTTCAGGGAGAGGGAGACACATTCGTGATCAGCTACACTGCCCAGAACACGGTGCTTCCCGCTTTGTATGCCCTTCAGGCACAGCAGAAGAATATAGACATCAAGGTGCTGAAATCGGCCACGGTGCTTTCAGGGGATACTTTGCCGGCAGGTTCCATTGTCCTTCAAAAGCTCTCAGACCGTCAGGTAGAGCTTGTTTCCAAAACCTTTGAGCTGGACCTATTGCGCAGCAATCTTAACCAAGATGCACAATTGGCCAAAGTCAACCTGCCCAGGGTAGCGGTCTACCATACCTGGTACAATACACAGGATGAAGGCTGGACGCGTTTTACTTTTGACAAAAGAGGCATTCCCTATACCTCCATTGACAAGGATGACCTCAAGCGCGGCAGTCTCAGAAGCAGGTTCGATGTCATTCTGATCCCTAGGGTAAGGGGAGGTGTCCAGCAGTTTATCCATGGGGTTGATAAAAAATACGGTCCTATGCCCTATACCAAGACTGCCGAATTCCCATCTCACGGCTTTCCCGCCTCGACTCCTGACATGACCGGAGGTCCAGGGTTTTTGGGGATGGAGCAGTTGAAAAAATTCGTGGAAGAAGGTGGGTTGCTGATCACGATGGACAACAGCAGTCAGATCATTGCGGATGCCGGTATTACCACCGAACTGCTCAATGTGGACCAAGGGGCCTTGTTCCATCCAGGCTCTATCGTTCAGGCCAAAGCCCGCAACAGCGGCAGCCCGGTTTTGTATGGATATCCGGAATACTTTTCCATCTATAGAGGGAATGGCCCGCTGCTTCAGACGAATAAATACAATAAAAATATGATGCTTGTGCAGTACGGGACCAAGCCTTTGAAGGAAGAGCTTCCTTATGAAGGGCCTGTAATGGGCATGCCCGAAAAACCTAAAACTGCTAAAGTTGAAAAATCTGACTCGAAAGATATGCCCTACGTGCTTTCGGGCATGGTGCGCAACGAGGACAGGATCATCGGACATGGTGCGGTTTTCAGTGTTCCGGTAGGCAAGGGAAGCCTGTTGGCCTTTACCTTTGATCCCCTTCACCGCTATCTCAACCACCATGATGCTCCGATGGTCTGGAATGCGCTGATCAATTGGGATCGCTTGAGGCCATAGGCTCCCCTAGAGTTGGTGGGTAAAATGATGGGCTTCAATTTTCTTGATGGTTTTCAATTGAGTTAAAAATTAAAACGCCTCCATCCAGGTCAGTTACCTGAAGGAGGCGTTTTCTTTATCTTTTGTTTGGAATTAAAACAGATTCCAATAACTCAGTGGAATATAACCCACGAATTTTTGAGTACCATCACTGTTCCTTTTCATCATTAATCCATCCGACATGCTAAAAGGTTCAACGTATGGGAGGTAAGGACTTTGTTCCATCATGTTGAAATGACCTACTATCAACAGGACTTTATTGGGTTCGTAGTTTTCGCTGATGATGTTGTTGAGGTCCCCAAAGATTGGTCTTTTTGGATTTGCATTTTCGTGGTTGAGACGGGCGTCAATAATGACTTGTAAATTGTCCAATTCCATGTATTCAAAAGTCTGCCTTGCACGGCAAAATTCGCTGCTTACTCCTTTGTTCAGTGGGATATTCAGGTTCCGGATGCCGTCACCAATTCTTTTGGAATTCTGCTTTCCTCTGTCATTCATTTGTCTTGCCAATGCAGGATCACATGATTTCCACCATTCCGGAATATTGTCGTCCCTGATGTCTTCCCCATCTCTTGAGTCTGCATGTCTAAAAATCAGCACATAACCATCTGGGTCGTTACTCATGTTTTTCATTGCGCTAATGGCGTTTTTTGCCTCCGGGATAAATTTGGTGATGACAATAGGAAGCCTTTCCTTAGTTCCGTCTTCCCATTCAAGTTCCACAAAATAGGCACCTGGTTCTAAGGTCACCAAAGTTTTTCCTGAAGGATCTATATCAAATGTGGGTCCCGGAGAAGCTCTTGAAAATGTAGCTGGGGCATTAGTCCTGATTTCTATTTCATACGCATCTTCAGCATACTGCTGATAAAAAATCCCATCTTGGTAATTTTCAGAAAGGATTGTATTTGACGGCGCCTCTGCATCAGGCTGACAGCTCATCAGCTGTCCTAAGAACAATAGCCCGATAATTAGTTTAAAGGAATTCTGAAGGTTCATTTTGTGGTAATGAAAGAGTGTTTGAATAGATTAATTAATAGATTAAAAT
>DAIPZN010000054.1:0-30747 GCA_036782195.1 Cyclobacteriaceae bacterium
CCACACCCCATACCATCGTTGTTCCCAAATTTTATCGGGAATTGTTGGTGAACTGCTTTAGGCTTCGGAGTCAAAACTTTATTGAGGGCATTTTCTGAATCATTAAATTAGTTTAATTCAAAATTTAATTCTGTTTTTGTTAAAAAATTTTTACGAATTGTTGGTTTAAGAGACTTAAGATGTCTTTTTTATCGAAATGGTAAAAAATTATTCAAAAATTAATTTGTTTTTAAAAAACACCCTTTTACATTTGAGACATGTTAATCGCAGTCTTCGCATATTTTACTTTCTTTTACTTTTACTTTCGCCCCCACGGTCGAATCGGAGCTGCCTATTGTCTGGTCAAAAATTAAAAAAAGATAAACCAAAACAAGAGCCCGATTCGAAAGAGTCGGGCTTTTTTATTTCAAACCATTTTCATTATGAAAGAACATTTGCAAACAAAAGATTGGGGATTGGGACTGGATGGTCACATCATCATTGCAGGGCCATGTAGCGCTGAGACGCCAGAGCAGATTGAAAAAGTCTGTGTGGATATGAAACAGGAAAATATGATCCCCAAAATGTTCAGGGCGGGTATTTGGAAACCAAGAACAAGGCCGGGACTCTTTGAAGGTATCGGTGAGGAAGGACTCAAATGGATGGAAATCGTAAGGCACCATCTCAATATTCCCATCACCACAGAGGTTGGCAATGCGGCACATGTGGAAATGGCGTTGAAACATAAGGTTGATGTATTATGGATAGGTGCAAGAACTACCGTCAATCCCTTTGCTGTACAGGAAATCGCAGATGCGCTGAAAGGTGTGGATATCCCTGTAATGGTCAAAAACCCCATGAACCCTGATCTTCAGCTTTGGATCGGTGCTTTGGAAAGGTTACACTCTGTTGGTATCACCAAATTGGCAGCTATCCACAGGGGGTTCTCTGACTCTTATGACAAACGCTTCAGAAACAAACCTAATTGGTCCATGCCCATACACTTGAAAAGAGAGTGGAAAGGCATGGAAGTAATCAACGACCCTAGCCATATTGTAGGTAATAGGACAGGGATTTTGGAAACTGCACAGCGTGCGATCAACTTCGGCTTGGATGGACTGATGATCGAAACTCACCATGATCCTGATAAAGCATGGTCTGATGCCAAACAACAAGTGACGCCTGCTCAGCTAAAATCCATTCTTTCACAGATAGATTTTAAAGATACCTTGGGTTCAGAAAACCCTAGCGAAGTACTCAATGACTTAAGAAATGCAGTAGATCATCTGGATGATCAGCTATTGGATATCCTCCAAGAAAGATTCTCCCTGATAGATCAAATCGGAGCCTACAAAAGAGAGCACCATTTGACTGTATTCCAAGCTGACAGATGGAAATACGTGATGGAATCCCGAACACAAAAAGGTGTTGACAAAAAACTGAGTGAGAAATTCATGAAGGAACTGCTTTATTGTATCCATGAGGAATCAGTAAAGAGACAGGAGAAGCAACTAAGAGAAGCTCCTGTAGTCAAAAAGTAATCCTTACATGCTTCCCAAACCATAGCCGAATCCTGATGTTCAGGGTTCGGCATTAGTTTGGAGCCGTAATGGAGGATATTTGATCACCTGCAAAGTCAAATCAGTCATGCTTTATGGCTTAAACCTGAATGGCGCTGATTATATTTGAATCTTAAACCTAATATTTTGGAGTCGATTATCTTTTCTGATGCTTTGGGAAATGACCTTGAAGCCTTGCTCAAAGAGCAGCGCTTTTCAAAAATCGGGATCATTACAGATAGCCATACGGTCGAAGCTTGCTACCCTCTGATCAAAACATACCTACCTGCAGACCACAGCCTCTTTTCATTTCCTGCTGGTGAGGAAAACAAGACCATTCACACCTGCATGCAGATTTGGCAATGGATGACAGAAGAAGGATTTGATAGAAAAGCACTTATACTCAATGTCGGCGGTGGAGTAGTCGGTGATATGGGTGGTTTTTGTGCTGCTACCTATAAAAGGGGAATCCGATTTATCAATTTGCCTACCACGCTTCTTTCACAAGTGGATGCCAGCGTAGGTGGCAAACTGGGGGTGGACTTCAATGGCTTCAAAAACCACATCGGTGTATTCACTTCCCCAGATACCGTTTTTATCGCATCGGATTTTTTAGACACCTTGCCAGAAGCGGAGCTTCGGTCAGGGTATGCAGAAGTGATCAAGCATGGCCTCATACAAGATGCAGATTACTTCAGCAAATTGAAAGCTGCCGAATGGCAAAAGCAAGATTGGAAATCCATCATTGCCCATTCTGTCTCCATCAAAAAAGATGTCGTCACCCAAGATCCCCTTGAATCTGGTCTAAGGAAGATTCTGAATTTCGGCCATACTATTGGGCATGCTTTTGAAACCTTCTATTTAGGTTCAGCAAAGCATCTGTTACATGGCGAAGCCATAGCCATTGGAATGATCTGTGAAGGCTATCTTTCAGTTAAAAAATCAGGACTTTCAGAGCAAGAATTGGCGCAACTTAGCAGATTGCTGTTTACCATCTACGGCAAATTCGATTTTGAGCTCGATGCGGTTTCAGCAATTGTTCAGCTTTGCGCTCAGGACAAGAAAAATGACGGTCAGGTGCTGAATTTTTCCCTTTTGAAATCCATTGGTACCTGTACCTACAACATACCTGTGCTTCCAGAAGAAATCCGTGAAGCCATCCTGTACTACCGGAAGCTTGACGCTGTTTCGGATTTACAGGAAAACCAAACAACCTATTAAACCTCATGCAGACAATTACATTACCTCAAATAACTTCTTTCAAACCAACACATATTCCTTTGCCTAGCTCCAAAAGCGAAAGCAACCGGGTCCTGATCATAGATGCGCTTACGGATGGGGACAATGAAATCAGCAACTTGGCCGAAGCTAGGGATACCCAGACGATGACCAGGTTGCTCAAGACCAATCCACATATATATGATGTGCTTGATGCCGGGACGACCATGCGGTTCTTGACAGCCTATGCAGCTGCCACAGATCAAAATAAGGTCCTGACGGGCACTCCCCGCATGTGTGAGCGACCCATTGGAATTTTGGTGGATGCGCTCAGACAGCTTGGGGCAGAAATCCATTACATGAATGTGGAAGGATACCCACCACTTGCAGTACATGGAATGAAGGAGCAGCTCACCAAAAGGATTAAAATCAGAGGTGATGTCAGCAGTCAATATATCTCAGCCGTACTGATGATTGCGCCCACATTGCCCATGGGAATTGAGCTGCAGCTTGAAGGGAAAGTAGGTTCGAAAACCTATATCCAAATGACCTTGGAACTGATGGCGCAATTCGGAATCACTTACACTTGGGAGGGAAATACCATTACCGTAGAGCCTCAGTCATATAAGCCAACCCGATTCGCTGTGGAAAGTGACTGGTCAGGAGCGAGCTATTGGTTCAGCCTTTTGGCTTGTGCAGATGAGGGGGAGCTTTTCCTCAATGGCCTCAAATCGGAAAGTCTCCAAGGTGATTCCAAAATCGTAGAAATCATGGATAGTTTGGGCGTAAAGAGTGTCTTTACTGCCGAAGGGGTCCACCTAACCAAACAGCCTACCAAGGGCCTTGCGGCATTTGACTTCACCCATTGCCCGGATTTGGCTCAGACAGTAGCGGTTACCTGTGCAGTGATTGGGCAAAAAACGGTATTTACTGGTCTCGAAAGCTTAAGGATAAAGGAAACAGACCGGATTTATGCCTTACAGCAGGAGCTGGCTAAGTTCAACGCTTCACTTGAAGAAGGTACTGAGGGTGAATTTACATTGATTCCATCTGTTAAGATGCCTAATACGGTACAAATCAGTACCTATGATGACCATAGGATGGCAATGGCTTTTATGCCTTTGATGACCAAAACAGATGTGGTGATTGAGGAACCGGAAGTGGTCAACAAGTCTTATCCGAGTTTCTGGAAACATGTAGCACTTGTGAATCAGTAACTTAACCTGCTGAGAAAATGAAAAGCCTGCTGACCATTCTCTTGCTGATTGTTTCCAATTCCTTTATGATGCTCGCATGGTATGGGCATCTCAAGTTCAAGGAATTGCGCTGGTTTGAAAATTTGGGGATAGCTTCAGTGATATTGATCAGTTGGGGGATCGCCTTGTTTGAATATATCTTTCAAGTACCGGCTAATCGCTTGGGATTTAAGGAAAATGGTGGGCCTTTTAGCTTGGTGGAACTCAAAGTAATCCAAGAGGTCATCACCTTGCTGGTGTTTATGGCCTTTACACTGCTGTTTTTCAAAAATGAAACCTTGAAAATCAATCACCTGATCGGGTTTGTTTTCTTGGTATTGGCTGTATATTTTGTTTTCAAAAAATAGAGTACCCTAATTAAAAAAAATGAAGCCCATCAACATATGCTAGTCGCCATTCAGGGAATTCCGGGATCTTTTCACCATCAGGTTGCGCTTAACTGCTTTGGTAAAAATGCCGAAATAAAGGGATTCAGGACTTTTGAGGAAGTTGCCAAGAGCTTAAGCAGGGGGGAAGCTGAATTTGGGGTGATGGCTATCGAGAATTCTATTGCGGGAGCAATACTCCCCAATTACGAATTGATTGATCGGTATGGCTTGTACATATTTGATGAATATTACCTGCCCATCTCCCACAATCTGATGTGTCAGGAAGGGCAAACAATCCATCAGATTCAGGAAGTCCGTTCTCATCCAATGGCCTTGCTTCAGTGCAAGCAGTTTTTTGAACAATATCCACATATCAGCTTGATAGATGATGTAGATACTGCTACAGTTGCCAAAAGAATTGCCGAAGAAAAATTAAAGGGCGTCGCTGCCATAGCAAGCAAGACTGCAAAAGAAATTTATGGCCTACAGTTTTTAGCTGAAGACATCCAAACTGTACAGCATAATTTTACCCGCTTTATCTTACTTCAAAAGGACCAACCTACTCAGGACTTTGTGCCCAATAAGGCTTCATTGAAAGTGACCATACAACATCAAAAGGGAAGTCTTGCCAATTTGCTGATATTGATGAGTGAGCATGACATGGACTTGTCAAAAATCCAGTCCATTCCAGTAATTGATAATCCTTGGCACTATGCCTTCTTTATTGATGCGCAATTTCATAGCTATTTGCTTTATCAACAGGCCATTGAAAAAATCAAAGCGCAAGGAAGTGATGTTAAAATTTTTGGGGAATATTGTAGCAGGAAATAGGCATTAAGGGCGACTATGAAAAATCTGGCAAAGAGACTGGAGCATATACAGGAGTATTATTTTTCCCGAAAGCTCAAGGAAGTAAAAGCGCTTGTTGATGCAGGTAATCCGGTGATCAACATGGGTATTGGCAGTCCGGACCTACCTCCTCATCCAGAAGTCATCGCTGCATTACAAGAAACAGCAGCCAATCCAAAAGCACATGGTTATCAGGCCTATCAGGGTGTTCCTGCTTTACGCCAGGCATTCGCGGATTTTTACCAAAGACATTACCACGTAGGGCTCTTGCCAAATCAGGAAATTTTGCCACTTCTTGGCTCCAAAGAAGGCATCATGCATATTTCTATGGCTTTTTTGGATGAGGGCGATCAGGTATTGATACCAGATCCTGGATATCCTACCTATTCAGCAGTCACGAGAATTTTGGGAGCCGAACCCATCAGCTACCAACTGAATGCAGCAAATGGATGGTATCCGGATTTTAAGGAAATAGAGAAACTTCCCCTGTCAAAAGTCAAGTTGATGTGGGTCAATTATCCCCATATGCCTACTGGAGCGAGGGCCAACACAAAAATCTTTGAGGAAATCATTGCTTTTGGAATCAAGAATGACATCGTGATTATCAATGACAATCCTTATAGTTTTGTGCTGGAAGATCACCCAAAAAGTATTTTCCAGATACCAGAAGCAAAATTAATAGCCTTAGAACTCAATTCCTTAAGTAAATCCTCAAATCTTGCAGGCTGGAGGTTAGGAATGGTAGGCGGAAAAGAGGAGTGGATCTCTGCCATCACCAAAGTTAAGAGCAATATGGATTCCGGGATGTTTCTGGGTTTGCAACAGGGGGCTATTAGGGCCTTGAATTTGGATGATTCTTGGTACAAAGGGCTCAATGCCATCTACAGCACCCGTAAAAAGCTGATGTGCAGTCTGATTGAAAGGTTGGGGCTTACTTATGAAAAAGACACTGTAGGCCTTTTTGTATGGGCCAAATTGCCGGAAGGGCAGGATACGGACAGCTTTGTAGACAAGCTCCTGTATGAGCATCATATCTTTGTCACGCCAGGCCATATATTTGGACCATCTGGAAAGGGATATGTGCGGTTTTCGCTATGTGTCACTGAAGAGCTGATCCGTGAGGCTATAAATCGGGTTTGAAATTTCCACCAGGACGAAAAAAGTCCTTGTTAATAATATAATTGTATACCTCAATAGCTTTGGTTGATTATAGGGCTAAGGCAGTTTATTCGCTGGAAAAGGAGCTATTCAACTGATCCAGTAATTTTGAAATTTTAGCTTAACAAAAAATGAAAAAAATCCACATTATCGGTCTCGGTCTCCTTGGAGGTTCTTTTGCACTTGCTTTGAAAAAAAAGCTTCCCCACCTACATTTTACAGGTACTGATCTCAGTGCAGAAAATCAAAGCGATGCACTTTCACTTGGCATAATAGACGAAGTTGCCAATGAGCCCGCTGCTGATACTGATGTAGTCATTTTGGCTACTCCTGCAGATACTTTAAAGGAACTTTTGGTGAAGACTCTGGATCAAGTAGGGCCAGACACCCTGATCATTGATTTTGGTTCTACCAAAGCTGCGCTTTGCGAAGCAGTCGCTGACCATCCTAAACGCGCTCAATATTTAGCAGGCCACCCTATCGCTGGTACTGAATATTCAGGACCTAAGGCCGCGCAGGAGGACCTCTTGGATAAAAAGGTGTTTATCATCTGTGAAATGGAGAAAACTGATCTGAACCTAAAGGCTTATGCTTACGATTTGTTGGAAGCTTTGAATATGAAGTTGCGCTTTATGGATCCAGAGGAGCATGACCTGCACCTCGCATTTGTTTCTCACCTCAGCCACATTACCTCATTCATGCTTGGCAAGACCGTACTTGACAAGATGGAGGACGAAAAAAATATATTTGATATGGCAGGTAGCGGATTTGCTTCAACAGTACGTCTAGCCAAAAGCTCTCCAGCCATGTGGGCACCCATCATCAGCGAAAATAAAAAGAACATCCTTGAGGCCATGAGCTTGTATATTGCCAACCTCAGCAAGTTCAGAGACAAGATCATTGCAGATGATTATGCAGGGGTGTTCCATGAAATGGAGAAAATCAATAAAATCAAAGACGTGCTGGATCTGGGTAAATAAAAAACCACCTGTTAAAAAAGCTTATAGCTTTCAAGTTGGCTTAAGTTTTGACCTGATCCTGCTGCTCACCTAAAAGAAAACAACATGAGAAAACTACTCCTTGTTCTGCCTTTCCTAATGCTTGGAATCAGTGCTATTGCCCAGCAGGTGCCTTTAATGGAAGTTGAAGGTCAAAGTGAAATCAGCGTACTCCCTGATGAAGCACTAATCATGGTCAATCTTTCCCAAAAAGCTATGAAAGTAGCAGATGCCACCAATGCGCTCAACCGCAAAACGAAGGACATCCAGGATGCCCTCAAGAAGACAGGGGTGACAGGATATGAATTTACCGTGGACAATTACTATGTCAATGTGAACAGGGTCTATACCAAAGGCACATCCAGAGACAGTGGCTATGTAGCATCCCAGAACGTCAAGATCCGAGTCAAAAGTACCGGCAAAGACCTGACCACCATTACGGAAACCCTGCACAAATCAGGCGAAATTGGTTTTCATATGCAGTTTGTCATGTCTGACGCACTACGCAAATCCACAGAAAGCAAGTTACTTCAACTTGCTTTGGAAAATGCCAAACAAAAGGCTGAGGTGATAGCCAAAACCATGCAAATTACCTCTTACAAGCTTCATAGAGTGAGTTATGGCAGTTCAGGCAACGGATTTATTCCAGTCATGCGAAACGCCAAAATGGAAATGATGGCCATGTCAGCAGATATGGACCAGGAGCCGATATTGATACCGGAAGAACAGAAATTGACGGATAAGGTGGTGGTTTCGTTTTCTTTCGAAATGTAATGTTTAACCTAAGTTAGAGGTCAATTGAGGTTGCTATGAAAATCTCAATTGACCTCCACAAGTTCTTTCTAAGCAAGAGTTGTATTTTTTTGGCTTTAAATTTTAGTTTTTTTTTAAATTGGCCTTTATGCATCCTTGCTCAAATGAAAATCATTTATCTAAATCCTCTTGGTTTACTTATTACTTTAATAATCGGATTGATTCTACTTTGCAACAGTTGCTCAAGAAATGAGCAAAAAGAAACAATCCAAGAGAGAGAGGTCGCTCCAGTGTATGCCGTTGATGTTGGGCTTGAGGCCGAATTTGGAGATTTATTTGAGCTTGTAGAAGTTATTCCACTTGGGCTAAAAGGTCAAGATTTTTTTATTAATCCTTATCGCCTTATCATTCATGACGGCAGATTTTACTTGTTAGATCCTGTTTTTGGAAGTTTATTATGTCTTTCAGGAGAAGGAGAGATGATATTTAAGATTGGGAGTCTTGGCGATGGTCCAAAGGAACTGCCCGATATTGCTGATTTTGCCATTAATCCCATTACTCAAGAAATTATTCTTTCAAGTATTTCAGACAGATCATTAGCTTACTACAATTTGCAAAATCAATTCCTTCGTAAGGAAAGGTATGCTAACCAATCAGATATGATAGCCGCAAGCGCGCAGGGCCTCATTTCTAGATCTGTCACTTATTTCAACAATGATTTTCATAACCTGGAAATTTTAAGTCAATCTGGTGACGTGGAGAAATTGTATTTTCCCTTTCCAAAAGACGTCAGGCCAATCTTGTTAAAGAATATTTCGGGACATCTTACCTCTTCCATAGATTCAGGTTTTTTGTTTTTGGAGCCTGCAAGTTCTATTATCTATGAGGTTGATGAAAAAAAGGCTTATCCAAAATATTCATTTACCTCATATGATGAGATGTGGCCACAGGATAAGAAACATGATATCAATGGATTTTTCACCAAAGTATCTAAGGGTGAAATTTCACATCCGACACGGTTTTTCGAAGAAAGTCAGGATTACCTGTTCTTTGGCTGGAACAAAAGGTCCGGGGGTATTTCACATCAAATTGTTGATTATAGAATAGGCCTTTTTGATAAAGGAAAAAATTTACTGTATTGACCAAACAAAATGAACTGACTCAGTTTTTATCGGGTCCAATGGCAGTCCATAATGGGTTTATTTATTTTGTATTGCCTCAATATCGGCTATTTGAATTTTATGAACATGAATTTTTCAGGCAAAAAAAAGATGAAATAACTACCATCCAAAAATCTTTGGACGATCATGATGTGCCGATTATTTTAAAAGTAAAAATTCCTTACCCTTAATTTTATTTATGTTCTGGTTGGGGTGTGGGTTGTCAAGCCTATAGTTGCACTTGAAATAACCACCAATGATTAATTTGGTAATTTTTTAACAGCTAAATAAGCAACAAAATAAAAGGGCAGATTCATTTGTTGAACCTGCCCAAAGAGTTATTTTGAACCCATTGGCCTAAAACTTTGCTCAATCCAGCCCTGCAAACTTAAACGGAGCGGCGGCGAGAAACTTGGCAGATGAGTCTCCTGAATGGTTTTCTGTAACGAGATTGAGTTTTTTTACTTTGGCCTTTTCTCCAAAGTCCAGTTTTTTGAGATCCACCCATACCACACTAGGATTGAGGACATTGTCAAAGTAATACACCATGTTTTTCTGATCGGCGACTGTTCTCCAGCGGGTTGACGAAATATTGGGCTCTGTAGGAGAAGAAATACCAAATGGCACTGAACAGTTTCTGATCACGCTGAATACACTCGGAATAGCCACCTTGGGATCCGCGGTTTTGGGAATAGCATTGATATAATATTGCGCCCTGACAAATCTGTCGGCGGCCCTATTGGTACCGGGCAGCATAATGGTGCCTGGGATGCTTTTCCAATACGAGTTGATGGCCAGTTGCTCTTCAAAAATAGGGGAATTGGTCATGGCCACATAGGACCTGTCGTGGTGGATGACGAGTCGGCCGTTGAGGTATTCAAATATGGCATTGTCGCCGCTTTGATCGGAAACAGAAAGGTGGACCGTGGTAAAGGTGTCCGTGCCGGGAATGGTAGACGATACAACCGCAAATTCTTCCTTGCGCAGTGCGGCAACAGCCTCTGCTACCGTGGCAAAATTGTCCAATACATATTGCAGCCATAGGGATACAGACAGTCCGGGCTTGTCCTTGTCCTTTTCGAATTCGGGGTAGCTGGACTCCACCAGCCACAGCAGGTTGCCGACCAGCCCCTTTTCATTTATCCCGTCGGAAGAAGCAATGTCCCAGGAACTGGTGATGACACTGCCATACCTGGATTTCCATGCGATGCTTGAAGTCCCCACCTCCCCGGAACGTTGCATGCCTCTGGGAAAGAGCCAAAGATTGGCCGGGATATCCGTCTTCCAATCCATCGAACGGGCGGTGATCACTGTATTTTCAGGCCCCTGATAGACCACCCTGGTACAGGCCTCGCTATCATCAATGACAAAAAACAAAAGGAGCATCAGGAAGAAAGGACTTATTTTGGTCATCATGGCAAAATTTTGTTTAAAGACAACAATGTGAGAAGTGTCATATTTTAAAAACAAGCTACCTAAAAAGTGTATTTAAACCTAATAATACTTATACTTTACCCTCTGAGGATCTTTTCCATTTTTCTTCCTTTTGCCAACTCATCCACCAATTTGTCCAGATATCTCACCTTTTGCGTAAGTGGATTTTCTATGGCTTCTACCCTGTAGCCGCAGATGCTTCCGGTGATCAGATGGGCATTTGGATTGAGGTTTGCCTGTTCAAAAAATTCCCTGAAGGTCAACTTGTCTGAGATTGTCCTTGCCAACTGGGCCTCGTCAAATCCTGTCAGCCATGAAATGACCTGATGCAGTTCTTCTTTGGTCCTGCCTTTTTTTTCCACTTTGGTCAGGTAGTGGGGATACACCGAGGCAAAAACCATCTCGGCCATCCTCGCATCATGTTCTGGTGTTGTGTTCATATTTCTAGGTTGTTGTTCAGAAACATTAATTTCGGGAATATTCCCTAAGTGAAAAAATAATTGGGGCCACAAAGGCTCGAAGGGACAAAGGTTTGATTAAGGCCACGAAGTCTCGAAGGGTTTGATTTTTTCTTCCTGCTTGAATGTGGCTCTTAAATTTTTCAGCTTGTTGTTTGGGTCAAATTGCTCTATAAATAAGGACAATAAGGATTTTTTAAAAAAGATTGGTTTTTAGTATTTGGGATCTCTATAGTCAATTTTCAACAATATTGATCCTTTTCTTAGTGGCAATCCCACAGGCCAACCTTTTACTTACCGCTTGTCAAATGCTTTTTTATAATTGAGTTGTAGTCCTTAATTTTTCACGATTATAATTCACCCATGATGAAAAAAATATTATTGCCACTGGCGCTTTTGATTTCTACCAATGTTTTTGGGCAAAAAAACAGGCCCATGGACCTGGATGCATTGACCGAAAAGCATTTCCAAGCAGGCATCTCCCTGCTCAACGAGATCGTCTCCATACCCAATGACTCCAATTTCCCCGATCAGCTGAATCCCAATATGCAATGGACAGAAGCGCAGTTTGGAAAACGGGGATGGAAAGTTGAGCGGCTGACAACTGCCGGATTTCCCTTGATGCTAGGTGAATTTACTGTCCCAAAAGCTAAAAAAACCGTTCTGTTTTACTTTCACGTGGATGGGCAGCCCGTGGACCGCAAAAAATGGAGCCAGGAAGATCCCTATAAGCCTGTGCTGAAGCAGCGCAATTCAGATGGGAAATGGGAGATCATTCCCATGGATAGATTGCAGTCAGGTTTTGATCCTGAATGGAGGATCTTTGCCCGCTCAGCTTCTGATGACAAAGGCCCGATTGCCATGTTTCTGACTGCTTGGGATGCCATGCAAGCTGCGGGGAAATTGCCCAATTATAATGTAAAAGTAGTTTTGGATTTCGAGGAAGAGATAGGTTCTCCGCACTTAGGTGATGCTGTCAATAAGCATAAAAACAAGTTGGCCGCAGACATGATGCTCATCATGGATGGTCCCCGACACCTCAGCAATGAGCCTACACTGAATTTTGGTGCTAGAGGGATATCGGAAATTACCCTTACTGTATTCGGTCCCCGCAATGCACAGCATAGTGGGCATTATGGGAATTATGCTCCCAATCCAGCTCTACGCATGGCACAGTTGCTTGGCTCCATGAAAGATGATCAAGGAAGGGTGATTATTCCCGGATTTTATGATGGCATTACCCTTTCTGCCGAAGAAAAAGCCATATTGGCCAAAGTGCCGGATAATGAGGCTGAAATTAAGCGGAAAGTCGGTTTAGGATCGGTAGACCAAGTCGGAACAACTTACCAAGAATCATTGCAGTACCCTTCTTTGAATATCAGAGGTCTGTCTTCAGGCTATGTGGGAAGTGAGGCGACAACCATTGTCCCGGCTGATGCCGTTGCCGAGCTTGACATCCGATTGGTTTCAGAAAGTGATCCAGAGCGCCTTTTTGAACTCGTCAAAGCCCATATCAGATCACAAGGGTACCATATCCTCGATAGAGATCCTACTGATGATGAAAGGGTCCAATATCCAAAGTTGATCAAATGGAAAGGCAATATTGCTTACAAAGCATTCAGGACACCTTTTGACTCAGAACCGGGTTTGTTTTTGAACAAGGCTTTTCTCCGTGCGTTTGGCAAAGAACCGATTAAATTGCGGACAAGTGGAGGTTCATTGCCTATAGCTCCGTTTGTAGATGCGCTTGGTGTACCGGCAGTGACAGTGGTGACTGTCAATGCAGACAACAACCAACATGGTCCCGATGAGAATATTCGCTTGGGAAATTACAAAGAAGGTATCAAGACAGCTTTGGCAATATTGACAGAAGTACTTTGAGATTACTTGATTTTAATTGTAGTAAGCCTGCTGATTATTTTAGCAGGCTTTTTTTATATGCATATCTGCTTTCTTCCCAGAGAGCTTAAAAAGCTTCATAAATAGCTCGAAAAGTCAAAGCCCGATTCTTCGGTCATCGGTCTTCCCACTTGATTATCAAAGAGAATTTGCATTGTGGTGGAATTGTGGACAATTCTATTTTTTTATTCCACATTGCTTTTTAACTACTTATTCATTGATTGGAGTAATTAAATGAAAAAACTTGTTTGATTTAATACTTACCTTATATAAAAACCTGTTGGAATACATTTTTAAAGAATTATATTTATACAAAGCATTTTTTTACAAACCCAAAAACAAAAATTTATGTACAAACTTTACAAAATATGCTTACCCATGTTGCTCCTGCTTATGCTTACAGGGACAACTTGGGCTCAGTATACCGTTTCGGGTACTGTTAAAGACGAGCGCACGGGAGAACCGTTGATTGGAGCAACTTTACTGGTTAGAAATACCGGTACGGGTGCTGTTACTGATTTGGATGGCAGGTTTAGCCTGTCAGTAGCAGGAAGCCAACCGGCGGTGCTTACGGTAAGCTCATTGGGCTATGTCAGCAAAAACGTGACAGTCAGTCCAAACAATGCCAGCCTCGACATCACCTTGGCACAAGATGCCACTAATCTGGAAGAAGTCATTGTGACAGGTTTGGCTTCATCAGTCAAAAGGAGCAACCTGGCCAATGCTGTTTCCTCTGTTTCAGGTAGGGAACTGACAGGTACTACAACCATCCAGACTACAGATGGGGCCTTGTATGGAAAGATTGTGGGAGCCAATATCCGCTCCAATTCAGGTGCACCGGGTGGGGGATTTTCCATACAGCTCCGCGGACTGTCGACCCTGAGCGGTGGCTCACAGCCTCTGATCATTCTGGATGGAGTGTATATCAACAATTCCTTTCAGCGCAGCGGCAGGGCAGCGGTAAGTGGGGCAGGTGCTTCCAATCAGGATGATGGAGCCAATAGACTTGCGGATCTGAATCCAAATGACATTGAATCCATAGAAGTCCTTAAAGGGCCTTCGGCTGCTGCAATCTATGGAACAAGGGCCAATGCCGGTGTTATTATCATTACCACGAAAAGGGGCGCAGAGGGCAAAACGGTGGTTTCACTTTCTCAAGACATTGGTTTTGCCAAGCCCCTGAGACTGTTGGGAGTGGATGACTGGAGCGAGGAGAAGATCAATTTCTTTTTTCCTGAAGCCAGAAGGGCTATTGAATTGGAGCGCTTCCGCAATGCTCAGGCTACAGGAACCTTTGTTGACTATGAGGATTATTTTTACAACAACACCGCTACGTTATCCAATACTAGGGTAACCGTAAATGGTGGCAACGAAAAGACAAAATTCTTTCTCAGCGGCAATATCGCAGCAGAGGACGGAACGATCAGGAATACAGGGTTTGAGCGGTACTCCATCCGTGCAAATGTAGACCATAGGATTTCGAAAATCTTCAACCTCTCTGTGTCCTCAAACTACATCAAAAGTAACTCTGATAGGGGATTTACCGGTAACCAGAACAATACGGGAGCAAGTATAGGCTATAACATTGCTTATGTCCCTAATTATTATGATTTGAGAAGAAATGCAGATGGCACTTATCCTATTAACCCTTATTTTTCTGAAAACCCTGTTGCCGTGACTGACCATGCGATCAACAATTCCTCAGTCAACAGATTTGTGCAGTCTTTCAATTTAGATGTAGACATTCTGAAAACAAGTAACAGCTTCTTGAGAGCACAAATCGGTGGAGGGTTGGATTTCTTACAAAACACCTCTCTCATCTATTTGCCTGAATTTTTACAATTTCAAGCTGCCCAAGCAAACCCTGGTGATGTGCTGTGGGGCAAACAGGAAAGTTTAAACAGCAATATCCAGGCAGTGTTGGTCTACAACTGGAATCTTGGACGTGTCAATATGAACTCTCAAGCAGGTCTTGTCCGGCTTGATTTTCAAAATGATGCCCTGTTCAACAGAGGGAGAGGGTTGGCGCCAGGACAGATCAATCTAGGCCAGGCTTCAATTCAGCAAATAGAGCAGCAGTTTTTTACCGAAGTGCAGGAAGCAGGGATTTTTCTTCAGCAAGAGGCTAATTTTGAAGATAAAATAATTGGCGTGGTCGGGATCAGGTGGGATAAATCCTCCCTGAATGGCAATCCAAACCAATTTTTTGCTTTCCCACGAGCTTCAATAGCTTTTAATCTTGCAAACTTTGATTTCTGGGGGACCAATGCTGTTTCACAATTCAAGCCTAGGATTGCCTATGGAGAAACAGCTGGACCTGTTAATTTTGGAGCAACTTATACCCCTTTAAATGGTGTAAATATCGGAGGTTTACTGGGCTCAGTGGTCTCGGCTCAAATTGGAAATACGCAGATCATGCCAGAATCTGCCACAGAACTTGAGTTTGGACTTGATGCTGGTTTTTTCAACAACAGGTTGGGAATTGAAGCCACCTATTATATCAAGAATACCCAGAACAATATACAGAACCTCAGTCTTGCACCTTCAACAGGGGTGACAAGTACCCCAAGCAATGAAGCAGAACTGGAGAACAAAGGTTTTGAACTTTCTCTCTTTGGAACAGCTGTAGACAAACCAAATTTCCGCTGGAACACCAAAGTCCTGTATTGGCAAAACAGGTTAAATATGAGGAGGTTAGGGATTCCGACTTATATCGCCGGAGGTTTCGGATCGGCTTTAGGGACTTTCTTATATGCAGAAGGATTTTCGCCAACAACGATAGTGGGTACTCCGGCAGATCCGGCAAATCCTGGAGGGTTTACGATCTGGGGTAACTCCCAACCTAAGTTTAACATGTCATTTATCAACAATTTCTTTATTGCCAAAAATCTTGAATTTTCATTCCTGATGGAATATAGAAAGGGAGGGGATAATGTCAACTTGAGTACTTTCCTGACAGACTCGGGAGGAACAACTAGGGGATGGTTTGACGATGACAATGGTGATGGTATCCCTAACGGAAGGCAAAGACCTCCGGCACCCTACAATAATGCGGGAAGATGGGTTCAGGATGCAACGTTTTTAAAAGTAAGGGAAATAGGTCTATACTATAATTTCCCTAAAGCAACCATTTCCCAAACCTTTGGCGCATCTGTTTCCAATATCCGGGTGGGGGCTTCAGTCAACAACGCCTTTTTGTTTACCAACTACCAGGGCTATGACCCTGAAACATCAACTTTCGGAGCCCAAGCTATTGGGAATAACGTTGATATCACACCTTATCCAACTCCCAGAAGGGTGTTTTTTCACCTGACATTCGATTTCTAAACCAAAGCTGAATCAAATGAAAAATTTTAAAATTTATAAAGGAATAGCGGCTTTGGCAGTTGGCATATTGATCAGCTGTAATCCGCTTCAGATAGATGAAATTCTAGATCCCAACAATCCCTCGGTTCAAAGTGTGAGCAACAATGCCTCAAATCAGCAGATCCAGTTTCTGCTTACTGGGCTTGAGGATAGGCACAGGGCATATGTGTTCAACGTCACTGCTGCTTGGGGTACTTTTGGTAGAGAAATATGGTACCTGAATGCCTCTGATCCACGGTTTCAGACAGATTGGTTGGGACAAGCCAATAGGCAACCCGATCGCGCGTATTTTGGTTTTGGGGTTACTGGTGGAGGCTCTTGGGCATCACCCTATCAGGCAGTCAAGCAGGCCAATGTGTTGATCTCCGCTACCCAAAATGCAGCCACACTTTCAGATCAAGCCAAGAGAGCGGTTTTGGGTTTTGCCAAAACTATTAAGGGCTATCAATTGATGATCCCGGCAAATTTTGTTTACCAAAATGGAATCAGGATTGATGTAGAAGATCCGCTTAATCCGGGACCATTTGTGAGCTATGATGAGGCACTCAATTATATGCTGGAAGTGCTCAATGAAGGCGATGCTGATCTTTCGGCTGCCGGAGAAGGTAATTTTCCGCTTCGGCTGACAAGTGGTTTTACAGGATTCAATACCAATGTGGCAATTAAGCAGGTCAATAGGGCAATAGCAGCAAGGCTGAATGCCTATAGGCAAGACTGGAATGGGGTTTTGACTGCTTTGGAAGGCTCTTTTATAAATCTGACAGGTAGCCTCAACGCCGGACCGGCTCATCCTTATGGGGCAGCTCCCGATGTGTTTAACCCTATTTTTTATGTGCCCAATGCCAATGTGACTACCTTGATTGTTGTTCATCCATCTGTTTTGGCTGATGCTACTCCAGGGGATCTGCGGGTTGCAAATAAATTTTTCAGAAGGACCACTCCAGTAACAGTGACCACAGATGTTGGACCGTTGGTTGGAACCCATCAGGATGCCAGATGGGCTACCAATACAACATCGATTTCTTTTATCCGCAATGAAGAGCTGATCCTACTCAAGGCAGAGGCTCATGCCCAATTGAATCAGGCAGCATTGGCTGTAGAAGCAATCAACGTCATCAGGAATGCAGCAGGCATTGGTCCTTACACCGGTGCACAGACCACCGAGGCCCTGATCAATGAAATCCTTTATCAAAGGAGGTATTCCCTCTGGGCTGAACCTTGGGGACACAGGTGGATAGATGCGCGCAGGTACGGGAGGTTGAATGAAATCAATACATCATTCGATGGAGGTACGGTCTTCACGCAGTTTCCCCATCCTCAGGCAGAACTCAACTGGGACAGCTATGTAGGGAACTAAAGCTAGAATTAAAAAGGCGGCATGCTTCAGAAGTGCCGCCTTCTTTTCAAACAGAAATGCTTATATTGGTATTATGCTGAGAAGAAGATTATCTGCACTTATCAAAGGAGAACTGATTGCCCTGCTTTTACTTGGGGCAATATCGGTTGTGCTGTTTGTTTTGTTCAGCTTGTTTCCATGAATTCTCTGGTTTTGCACTTGCCTGAAGGATTAGCTACAATTAAAAAAGGGAGATGATCCAACGTAAATTAACCTGATATTACTTCAAATGTCTCTGACACCTAACTTTAAGCTGGTGCTAGATGCCGGCGTAAAATCCTGTTGCCGCCAATTTGACCTCTCTGCCAAGGCGGGGAATTTCCCCAAATCCTACCCACCTCAACCATGAAAAAAATAATCTTTGTCTTGTTTGCAACTTTGTTAAGCTTTTCCTGTCAATCCCCTTCCACCCAAGAATCGCACGTAGGAGAGTGGCAACAACTCTTCAATGGAAAGGACTTGTCCGACTGGACTGTGAAGATTGCCAAGCACGAGCTTCACGATAATTTTGCCAATACTTTTCGTGTGGCAGACGGCATGATGCAGGTACGGTATGACGGATATGCGGACTTTGATCAGCAGTATGGACACATCTTTTACAACACCCCTTTTTCACATTACCTGCTCAGGGTAGAATATCGTTTTGTAGGTGAGCAGGCGACAGGAGGGGAAGGCTGGGCCACCCGCAATTCAGGCGCCATGCTGCACTGTCAGGATCCTGCTACCATGCTGAAGGACCAGGATTTTCCCATATCCATCGAGGGGCAGCTGCTGGGTGGAGATGGTGTAAATGAAAGAACTACAAGCAACCTTTGCACACCGGGTACCCATGTAGAGCTTAACGGGGAACTCTTTACCCCTCACTGTGTGAATTCCACTTCCAAGACTTACCATGGGGATCAGTGGGTGAGGGCAGAGTTTTTGGTGCTCGGTGATTCGGTCGTGTACCATATCCTGGAAGGAGATACGGTCATGAAGTATGCCAGGCCTCAGATCGGCGGCGGCAATGTGGATCCTTATGACCCTGCCGTAAAAGTCGATGGCACCCCTTTACGATCCGGTTTTATTTCCCTTCAAAGTGAAAGCCATCCCATTGACTTCAGGAAAGTGGAGCTTTTTGATCTCAAACCTTATCAAGGTCAACAGCTGAAAACGGTACTGCAGCGCCTGGCTCAATCTGGGAGCTAGTAGTGTGGTGGCAAGTCTGCCTGAGCCATTCAAAAAAACAATGAAGAAAAGGGTGACCCAGCAAATCATAAATTAATTTCTGCTCGGGTGTTGTTGAATGGTCTTTCTGAGATGGATCGTGATTTTTTTGTGCGTTAACACAAAAATTAGATTTGTTAAAATTAAACTAAGAATATTTTTATTTCGTAGACTGAGGTATGTTCAACCTCAATATACTGCCATGAAAGCTTTACCCATTGCGCTCGTCCTCTGCCTGGCTCTGTCATCCTGCTACACTCCCAAAGGTCTGCATACACAGTTAAAAGCTGCACCTGTTCAGCCTGTCTTTGACTTTATGGTGCTTTTTGTCCCTGTTGAGGAAGATATTTATAAGCTGGATCAGGAAGCCTATGATCTGCTGATCCGGGGCAACTTCAATGACCTTCAGCACAAAAACTTCAGAAGCCACATTCACAGGAGCTTTAGCAAGACCTTCAAGGATACCTTTGTACATGATTACCAAAACTTTTTTGAAGATCACCATCCCTATTCCTATGAGGAATTTATGGGCAGGCTTAAAGAAGATGGGGTAAACCATATCCTTCTGATCACGCTCAAAGCAGAGGATAAAACTGTCCGACCGGTAGTCACCCGGGACTTTGTGCTGCCGGTCAATTATACCGACAGACAGTATCAGCTCTATCTTTTTGACTTGGAGCAGCAGCAGCCACTTTGGCTTTCCTATGGCTACATGACCATCACGGGCGGTTTTTCAGGTATCCGCACTACCACCAATGAACTGGCCAGAGGAGCGGCCAAAGAATTGAAAAAGGGAGATCTGCTGTATGCTTCGCTATTGAAGCGATAATCTTTATAACTTCACTTCAGAAAGGCTTCAGATCTGTAGCAGCTTTGTCGGATCCATCCATATACATCGGAAAAGACTGATGCTGATGGGTAATCTTCCAGTTGTTTTTTGTTTTCACAAAACATAAGGTCTCTCTGAACCATACATCTGTATAACTGCCATCCGTTCGATGCCCGGTCAGATGTTCAAGACTGTGTAAGTAGGCGATATTGGCATTATGGACAACCACAACCTCTTCAGACGCCAAACCTATGTTGCCTCTAAAAGTGGCAAACCAATTCTCCAAGTCATTGATGCTATCCATCCCGGACTGCACCTTCTCCTGTAGCGGGGGAGCCAATAGAAACATGACGCAATTCTCATCATATAAATTATTGGCTTTTGAAGCTTCTTTATTTTGAATGGCTTCCGTCAATTCTGCCTTTACTTTAAGTATTTCGTCTTTCATAAGGCTATCTGAGTATGATGTGGCAAGGTTCTTTTGCGGTGAGGGCAATAAGAGTTTTTATGCAAGCAAAGAAGCGATGACGTAAAGTACATGGCCACAGGTTAGATTACTTCGTATTTATCCGAGTGTCAGTCCAATGCCTGCCTAGCCGGATTACAGCTACCAAAGACAATTGTCTTATAACTTGCCGGTAGTTTCTTTGAATTTCTCCATATCCAGGTAAATTATCGCCCAGTTATGGCCGTCTGGATCCTCAATATTCCTGATGTGCATAAATGGCTCGTCCTTAACTTCAGTAGCTTCTGTTCCACCTGCTTGTAAACCTTTCTCCATTATTTCATTTACTTTTTCCATGCTTTCTACAGGTAGTGTAAAGGTTGCCAAGGTGTTTTGTTTGGCGTCAGCAATGGGCTTTCGGATTCCCGACCCGAACATTACATGTGTCTGCAACATCACATAAATATGGTCGCTCCAAACCATGCATTTTTGGTCATCAAAAGAAAACAAGGGATTGACTGTAAAGCCCAGCTGTTGGTAGAATTCCATCGCTGCATCCACATCTCTTACGGGTAAGTTGATGAAAATTTGTCTCATGGGATCGTCTGTTATTTTCTCCTATCGGTTTTCCTTTGTTTCAGTTTGCCGTTTCCGCTCTACAATAGCCGTTAAGGTAATTCAACTCAAAAACGGCAGGCCAAGCATGTCACCTGATCTGCTGAAATTCTAAATTTTGCACGGCTGATCCGGTACAACCAAAGTTAGCAGCAAAAGGATGCTTAAGAAATGTGGAAAACGACAATTTAAAGGGCTGTATACGACAGGCTAACAAAAATTATATTGGATGATCAAACAGGATTTGCCGTTGCTTTTGGAGCAGGTTCAAAAATTCGGAGGTTTTTTCACATTCAGAAGGTTTGCAGCTACCCGAAGGTCGCTTTTTTACCACTAATATGGTCTAAATACAGTAGTTGAATGCAATTGAACCATTATTGATGTGTCGCAAATAACATTTAATTTATCAAAATCGAGGGGCAATCGATCCCGAGAGACAGAGTGTAGCGATCACCTATTTATTGGAGTCACGGCACACGGCATCAATAGGAGACCATGGCTACCGTCCGAACAAATCGGCACACGAAGCCATAGCGCATTGCTTTATTAACTGTATCAAACAAAGTTGGGTGATTGATTTGGATATCAAAGGCTTTTTCGACAACATATACCACGAACTGTTGATGAAAGCAGTAAGACACTACACGCAGGAGAAACATATGCTGTTGTATGTTGCAAAGTGGTTAAATGCCCCTGGTCAGTTGGCAGACGCCTGCCTGCCGGACAGACAGGGAACACTCAAACACTCCGAGGGGAAAGGCACACTACAAGGCGAAGTAATCAGCCCTGTATTAGCCAACATTTTATTGGACATTGTGTATGATGATTGGATAAGCAAAGAAAGTCCTTCTACACCGTTTGAGTGTTATGCGGATGATATAGTTATACATAGCGGAAACATCAAGGAAGCGTTTCGTTGATTGGAAAAGCTAAAGCAAAGGTTCAAAGATTTCAAATTGGAGTTAAACCAAGAGAAGTCTAAAATCGTCTATTGCCGAAACAATCAAGAACGCCAACCGCCCTTTAAGGTACGGTATCGGAAGTTCAATTTTTTGGGATTCACGTTTAGGCCGAGGGTAGTAAAAGAGCGAGGCTAAATCAAGTTAGGATTTTCGCTAGTCTTCAGTTAAAAGAGCAGAGACAGGATAGCAAACGAGTTGAAGATGATGGATTTTCATCGCTGGATACATTTCCCCATCAGTAAGATTGTCGAACTGTTGAAGCTCAAAATACGAGGCTGGATAAACTACTACGGCAAGTTTCGAATGAGCGAAATGTGAAAAGTATTCCGCTTGTTGCACATTCGCCTTGTGAAATGGTTACCCAACCATTACCGCAGGTACAGGAAACAACGCTGGGGCAATGCTTCCAAGTATGTGCAGAGTCTTTCACGGAGTTAGCCGAATTTGTTTGAACACTGGAAGTACGAGGGCTATCGTCCTTAGCAGATTTGGATTAAGAAGAACAGTATGAATCGAGAGGTTCACGTACAGTTCTGTGAGAGGCTTAGGGGTGAGATTCCCCTTTGCCTACTCGACTTTTCTAATTAAAAGTTTTTCCTATTGAAAATCCGAACATATATGGGACTATAAAATCTTCTCTCGTTTTACTGATTCCAAATAAAGGAGTATAACCTGCTTTCCAAAAAATTCCACCATCTTTTCTTTGGTATCTATATCCCAGCCTTGGAGCCGCAATTGTTTCAATTCTTCTGTCAATTTCACTATTTGTCCACCAACCACTATCATTACCTTCGTGTAATTGAAATAGAAAAGTCACACCTAAACCGATTTCAATATTATGATTTTCTTTACCTAATGATATAAGTTCACTAATTTCTAATGGAAATATTATAAAATGTTCAGGTGGTAGTATAGGAGGAATATATGATATCCCTATTCGTCCTGCAGTCTTAAGTTTTTGTTTACTAATTAAAATCCTATCGTAGTTGAAGGAATATCCTATAGCGTTTCCAAAGAGTTCAAAATATATAGTGTTTTTGTGAGAAGGTCTGACATTTAGACTTTCTGTTTGTCCAACAGTTGTTAGAGCTAATAATGTTGCAAAAAATGTTGATATTATCGTCCTTAGTATTTTCATTTTTAAAATTACCACCAACGTTGTTTTAGCCGATTCTGGGGATTATAAAGTAATTTCCCTTCCACCGGCATGAAGAAAGATAAATAGAAAACTCCTGACTTACAAGCTTCAGCCCCCAGTATTGGCTAAAAATTGTGTGTGCCTTGAATGGTGAAATAGTTCAAGAAAATGAACGTTCCAACGGGTGAAATGCCTGGCATTCATGAACACCACTTAAATAATTTCCATGTGAATAAAGTCCCTTAAGCGCGGGGGTAATCCCTAAAGATCAGGACAGGCTGACCCGAAGCCAGCAAATGGCAAAATGGTTTGCGGTGAGTCATGCATTGAAGTAAGCCAGACTGCAATTTCCGGAACGGCATCCGAAGACCATCTGATTTTGAGCTGCTGGGATATGCATTTGTTCCGACATATCAAAAGGGAGTCAAAGGAGGGCTGAGCATATAAAATGATCCCATAGGATCATTTTAGCGAAGAGCCGGGCGGCATTGGTAGTGAAAAAGAACAGCTGCGACTCACTGAAACGCAAGCTCGAGCAGATCACCAAGAAGACCAAACCATACAGCTTCACAGATCGGTTCCAAAAGCTTAAATAGGTCCGGATGGGATGGGTAAAAAATTACCGCCCCCGATGGGTCGGGGCAGGCTTTGCCAGTATCACGGCCAAGCTCAAGGCCATGGACGAATGGTTGAGAAATGCGAAGCCTTCATGAACACCAAAAAAAATAAACAAAAAGGTGAGTAAACACACTTCGCTATTGTACCTGGTCCGCTGCGGCGGAGAAAAAGCCTAAGCGGAAACGAAAAAACCTGATCAGATTGGGGGTTGACCAAGACCATGCTTACGCGCGGAAGGTTCGAATGTAAAGAAAATGTCCAATTGGGCATTTTTAGCGTGAGGCCAGGCTGAAGGGGAGCCAGAAAAGGAGGCTGGGCAGTAGCTCAGAGTCCTATACTGATTACTACTTAACTTTGTCACGCCTGAGACGAAAAGGCTACGAATCTATGCTTTCCTACTACCTCAAATCGCAACCTACAATCCAGTGAACTGGGACAGAGCGTGAAAAAATCTTCCTGTGGATGATTTTAGCGAGGGGTCGGATTGCAGGGTAGATACGAGACCCGTACTGCCTGTCCCGATATTCGGGATACGGTGGTGTGAGACCGTGTGCGCCGTGGCGTAGGCGCACCTCGTCAACTTAACGGTTGGCGAGGCCGTCTACTCGATTGTGTGCTGCCCTTCTGTTTTTATCGTCTGTATGTTAGTCATTAAGTGTCTGTTTTTGTCGTGCGTTGGCTTGGTGGCTCTTTTGCATTTTTTGGTTTGGATTTGTGTGTTGATAAAAATGCAAATGTGCCACCAAAAGCGTTGGCATTATATTTTTTCAATTTCTATTACTTTCCATTTCGGACGATTCATTTTATCTTCTCCGTAGATAACCTTTGCTTTTACTCTGCAATCAACTGTGATGTTGTGTTTTTCCAAAAGATACTTTGGCACATAATAATCTTCGATAAATGCAAAGTCAGGTATTTTTTTGATTGTTTTTGTCAGTTTTTCGTTTTCGTCAAATATTGAATTATCTAATTCCTCATCTTCGTCAAAATTAAAATCATCATAATGTCCGTTTCTGTATTTTACTTCCAATAATCCAGTAATGTCCTTTCGTAAGTTTGGATTTACTTCTTCTGTTGGTTCAATAGACAAAATTTTCACCCGCAATTTTCTGTCTTTGTCTGTTTTAATAGCAAATGATAGTCTTACAAAATCACCTTCGTTTGGTCTCAAGTCAGTTTCTGTGTATTTGACAATTCCTTGCAACTTGGATGAAATGACAAAATGAAATAATTGCTTTTGCTCGTTTACTCCATCAACGACTGCAATTTGCGTTTGGAATTTTGAAATAACAGAACTTTTGTCAATTTTCTGAATTTGTCGCAGTTCTGTTCTTTTTTCATCTTTTACTTTTTTGGTGTAACTTTTAGCTGTTATAAAATCACCAATTTGAAGTGCAGGCTTAATTTGAGGAAAAAAGACTTCCTTGCTTTCCGTTGTAATTGCGTGAATTATGCTTTTTTCTTTGTTAATATAATCAACAACAGCGAATGTCTCATCTAAAATTTCCCAATGTTGTTTTTCTGATTTTTCAACAATAAGTGGGATATACTTGTATTCGGTAATGATATTTTTTCCAATCCATGAAAATTTGTTTTCAACTTCTTTTTTTATTTCCTGTTTGTGAAGTTTGAATTTGAAAATTTGTCCTAAATCAGATTGTTTCAATATCTCAAAACGATTCTTACCAATGGCAAACTCTATTGTTTTTCCGTCTGTAAAAGTTAGGCGTTCTTTTCCTTTGTCGTCTTTCCATTTGTCAACTAAAACAACTTCTGTCCATTCAAAATCAGCGTATGCAAAGTTTTCTGCAAGTGGAATGTATTTTTTGTATAGTTCCCGATTGTCTTTTAAGTTTTGTTTGATTGAACTTGTTTTTTGTTGTAATTCGCTAAAAATAGCTGACAACTTCCATCCCTTTATTTCTCGATGTTTCTTGTATGTTTCTAGCTCAATAAGTGCATTTTCAAATAGATTTTCATCAATTAGTACCTTTGCTAACTCTAAATGAATCTCACCTAAAAAGTCTTCGTTATTTTCTAAACTCAATGCTTTTGCTAGCATTCCAATTTTTAAAGAATTATCGGAAACAATACAATCTGAAAACTCCTGCCATACATAATGCTTGTCTGAAAGTTCCAAAACAAGTTGTTTATATATTTTGATTGCTAAATCTAATTCGTTGTTTTTGAAGTGTAATAAGGCTTTTTCTCTCAGTAACCATTCATCATCGGGAAATAATTTGATGGCTTTTTCATAAGGCTGTATTAGCCAAGATAAATTCTGTTCAGATGTTTGAGTTTTCAAAACTTCAAAAGCTTTTTTAATTGCTTTTGTTGCTAATGGTTTGTATGTGTATTCGTCTTTTTTTATTTCTTTCCAATCTTCATTTCTTAAATTTTCTGGATTCCAATTTTTGAAAAAAATTAGAAAACGCCATTCGTCATTTTCTTCCATAAACCTTTCAGCAAGATTTAGAATTCCGGAATGCCATTTTGATTGTCCGTATTTTGAATAATTAGCGTTGTATTGCTCAAACAAACTCCACAAGTCGGAAAATCTGTTTTCCTTGTGTGCATTGAAAATATTCCAAAAGAATGGTTCTCTGAAAAAATCTAATATTGTTTCTCTTGTTATACTCATAATTTAAAACGGTAATTCATCAAAATCTGAAATCGATTTATGGTTTAAGATTTTACTAATTAATATTTTGTCAATGTCAAAAATCGTTTGAGTATTAACGAATTCTCTGCAAATCCTTGAAATTAGAGAAGGTATTTTGTCTCCATTCTGATTAGTTCCATCGTGTAAATCATCGTAACGTAAGTTTTCAGGATTCCACAAAAGGAAGAAATTGTAGAATTTAAAATCGGTATGTGTTTTAGAATAGTTTAAAGCAAAATTTAAAATCATAGAATGAAGCATTGACGGTCTTTCATTTTTTAAGTTCATATAATCTCTTAAAAATGTTCGTACTTGAACAGATGAAAAATTGCTTTCTTCTGCTTTTACGTATCGGTAGATTATCCAACCATAAGATTCGTGATGTAATTCTGTAAGCTGGTTTTGGGAAATAAGGTTTTTGAAAATCACTAATGCTTCTTGATGTTTCCCTTTTTTACTTAATTCTTCGGCTTTTTGAATTTCTGAATAGTTCGTGTCAATTTTAGGGTTGAGAAAATGAATTTGCTTTTTAATGGTTTCAACAAACTCATCTTCGTATTCAAATTGAATACTTGACAATTTATTGAAATAAGTTTGTGCCTTACTAAGATTTTGTTCTGAAATGAACTTTTTACATAAATCTATCAATACCCAAGAAAATGCTTTATTTATGTCATCATCAGCAGAATCTTGCTGATAAAGCCTTAGAGCCAACTGATAAGCATCTTCGAGTTTTCCTTCTTTTCTCAAAGTATATATTGGTGTGGAAGGACGTTCTTCTCTATAATTACTATTTACTCTGTTATTCCAAGACATATTTTTTTGATTATTGCCATTAGTATATCAGAAGATTTCTCCAAAATTTCGATTTTTGAAAAAAATCCTTTTGTGTGATTGTTTTCACTTGTGCCGTACCAAGCTCTAAAAGTCAAATCGTCTTTTTCAGAAGTTGCACGAAAAACATCTTGATTTTTATTGCTTTGTATTATTTTAAGGCTAATGCTTTCATTATTGAAACTTTCTATCCAGGCAGAATAAATTTCTTCTCGAAAATCACTTGGTAATTCAGGTGTGTTATCTGATATTGAAGTAATGGTTTGTTTTTGCTCAAAACAACCTTCAATGCACGATTTTATAATTATTTCATCTGCACCATTAAGTTTGTCAATACGAATGTTACTAACAGCATAATTATCCTTTTCGCCTTTGTTATCTATATTCAGAATTAATTTATTTTTATCACTTTTTGGGATAGAGTAGAATGGTTTTGTTAAGTGCTCAGAATACCTTTTTGAACTTTCAAGTAAATATCCATTTTGTTCCAATAATTTTGAAATTTCACAAATTGCTCCTACAACATTTTTGTTTTCAAGTGATTGAACTTTATCTGCATATTTTGTTTCAACTTCGTAATTTTCAAAAATGAGGAGTTGTTTTGATTTTATGGAAACGCCACTTGCAGAACTGTCTTCGAATACACAGTCCATAAAAGGATTTATTAATTGAGGTGAAGTTATGTAAACGGTTTTTCCTGCTGTAACACCACTATATAACCAACGGAAATAACCATCGTTTGTAATTCCGTCATTTTCTTTACGGTGCCCTTTTATAATAACTTCGTTATAGCTAGAACCTATTGCTTTATGAACTGTAATTGCCCAACCGTATTTAACAAAAACAGCATTTACAAATGGGTCAGAATCCTTGATTTGAAAAAATAGTTTCTTTGAATATTTCTTGTAGTAGATAGAAAGTAAACTTCTGGAATTTCTGCTCGTTTCAACTTTCTCTTTCTTTTCTTTCGGTAAATTGTAGTTCTTGATAAGTGTTTTTATTGCTTCTTTTTCTTCATTTGAAAGCAAGATGTAATGGTTGTCCTCTAGTAATTGCTTATACTCCTGGCTGTTTTCAAATTTTTGCTTTTGTTTTTCAATGTTAATTTTTCCATTTACAAAAACTCTAAAAGCAATTTGTTCTTCTTTTGTTAGATCGTCTTCGCTATTAAAATAATTGTCCAAAATCCAAATGTCAGTTTCCGGTGAACCTATCAAACTTAAACATTTTACCTTTATTTTGGTAAAAGATAAGTTTATAGGTTTTTCTGATTGACGAATTTTAATTGATTCCTGCTGAGACTCTTTAATATCAAGCACGGTTAAAAACATACCATTGACAATTCGTCTTGGAATTTGGAAACCACTATCATCTGGAATAGAAACATTGTTATTTACGATTAGTAAATCACCAATACCCAAACTTTCTCCATTTCTCAAACAGTGTTTTTTAATCCACTTATTAGTTATCAAGCAATCCTTTTTCGAATAGAATAAAACTGCATTGTCTGGTTCATTAGAAAATGGCTTAGAAAACCACAATTGTAGATTTTTAATTCTTTGGCTATCGTCTTGTAAATTAATTAAAGTAGTTTCATCAAAACTATAATTCAAATTATTAAAAAGCGATTTTTCAATGCTGACAGCTAAATCAATTCGCAATTTTTCTTTTCCCTCGGTAAAATTGTTATCTATTGGTTTTCGATAGTGTTTAATTCTTTCTTTATCATACAATTCAGACAAGGTTCCTAAATTCAATGCAGAATCTTCTTTATTTCCAAATGTTAAAGAATAAGGGTCGCCAATAAACACAATTTTGCGATTGCTTTCAGGATTGAGAAATTTGATAAGATCCTCCAATAATCTACCCGAACCAAAACGCAATAATTCAGATTGACTTAAACTACGGCTAACTAAATGAGCTTCGACAACAACAACCAATGCTTTTTCATCAATATCTTTGCTTGATTTTAAAGGTATAACCTCCAGCAAATCTTCATCTAATTCTTCTTTTTCTGAATCTTCATTTTGTCCTTCAATATCAGAACCACCATAAATAACACTGTAAATTCCTTCTGTCTCTATATTGCTCCTTCTTTGGATTTTCTTACTAATTCTTGCGGAATGTGACCATTTTTCAATTTGAGGGATATTGTAATTCACAGCTTCGTTAGTAATAAATCGCAACCAAGAATCTCTATCTTCATCATTCATAGATTCCAAAACTAGAATTCCACCATTTTGTTCCTTGAGAAAATCAACAATGTTTTTTTCAACATCGTTGTCAATTTCTGTTATCTGCTTTTCAATGATTTGTTCAGGTATAGGAATTTCAAGGTTTTTAATCCATTCTTTAGCAGGAAAAATACTTTTAAAAACCTTCACATTTTCATCTTTGTAAGTGATTTCACTTGCAAAGTCGTAAAGAAAATTCCCTAAGTCCGATTCTTGGATAAGTTTGTAATAGGGTAGATTTCTAGGAACTTCATTATGAATTTCAATTGGTCCAGAAAATATATTGGCAATACAAATTCTTGCTGGGTTTATCCCATCAAAATACTTATTTTTTTCAACCAGTTCTCTAAAAGCATTTCTATAAGCAACTAATTGCCTGAAAGGGTTGATAAATTTACTACCTGCTTTTATTTCTAATTTACTTCTGTCCTTTGGGTTTTCATTATACCATTTTGTTGAATGGAATTCATTTTCATTTGGCGGTAATTTGATTATTCCTTTGTAATCTTTGAAATCAATCAATATAAGTCCATTGTTGTAGTATAAAATTGCATCTGCACGAAAACGAGAGTATGATTCATTGAATGGATTTCCAATCAATAAACCATTATAGCCAAACTTTTCAAATGTAGCTTCAATTATATTTACAACCCTCCTAAACTGTTGGTTTTCATGGGTATGTCCCGTTCTATTATATAATATTTCAAGCATATCTATGGGCTAGTTATTGTCGTGTGTGTTTGAGCAAAAGCAAATGTGCTGCATTGCGTTGGCTTTGTGCGTGGGGATGCAGCTCTTTTGATTTTGCTGAAGCGTTGGCATTTTGACTTTCATTTTTCTGTTCGTTTTCTGTTGGTAGTGTCGTCTTTTAGGGTTGCACACAACGCCCGGTGTATGCGACGTGGGGCGTTTTAAAGTAGTTCATTGTCCCCCGAGGCCTGAAGCAAGATAATGAGAAACCGCCCGACTTACAAGCCGCCCCGCCCCATGGCGTATACACAATGTGTGTGCCTTGAATGGTGAATATAGGTCAAAAAGATGACCGTTCCAACGGGTGAAATGCCTGACATTCATGAACTCCACTTAAAATAATAGCCATGTGAATAAAGTCCCTTAAGCACGGGAGTAACGTCCCGAAGCCAAGCAAGTGGCAAGCTGGTTTGCCGTGAGGCATGCAGTGAAGTAAGCCAGACTGCGGTGTCTGTACTGACGAACAGAGCCTGTCCCGCCTTAGCGGGAAACCATATACGGAGGCTACGAGGTCGGACGAGGTGGCACAACCTGTCCCGATCCTCGGGAGCACACCGAAGTCCAAACCTTCCGCAATGGAGGAAGCACCGAAGTAGTAGATAT
>DAIPZN010000055.1:0-29841 GCA_036782195.1 Cyclobacteriaceae bacterium
ATATAAGTATATAATTACCCAAAATAGTATTGTTTATTTTCAAAGGCAATGACATCTCGTTTGGTGAAAAGTTATTGTTTTTCTATAAATGATGCAATAAAAGTGTACAGTCAAGGAACTCTGTAAATTTTTCATCCAATAAAAAACAACCAAAAATGATTACAAGTAAATTTCGAATCGGCAAGTTGAAAAGTTGCGGCATCATGGCGATGCTTCATCTTTTTGTGATGCCCGTAATGGTACCCATTGAAGCTAGCGCTATCAATATGGGTGAAGTTTCGGGTGTATTGGCTGACATTACTGTAAAAGGTCGTGTCAAGGACAGTACTGGTGAGCCTCTTCCTGGAGTCACCGTAACTGTGCAGGGAACAACAAGGGGAACCGTAACTGGAATTGATGGGTCTTATACGTTAATTGTCCCTGAAAATAGCACCATAGTATTCTCTTATATCGGTTTTTCTACCCAAGCCATAGCAGTTGGCAATAGAACCATGATAGATGTGGTTTTATTGGAATCTGTGGAAAACCTTGAAGAATTTGTTGTCACTTCTTTCGGCGTGGCAAGGGAGCAAAAGTCCATTGGTTATGCCACTACAACAGTTGGTTCAGCTGAACTTGTAAAAGCTGGAACGCCTAATTTTGCTACGGCACTTTATGGTAAAGCCCCCGGTGTAAGGATTCAAGCCGGAGCAGGCGGTGCTACATCTGCAGTAAATATCACTGTAAGGGGTATCAATTCCATTACAGGCAGAAACCAACCATTGATTATTCTTGACGGTGTGCCAATCCGAAATGAAGAGGTAAGAAATAATGATTACTGGAATGACCAACGCCTAAGAGGTAATGGCATTCTGGATATCAACCCTGAGGATATTGAAAATATTTCTATTCTTAAAGGTGCATCCGCTGCTGCACTTTACGGTTCTGAAGCAGTAAATGGTGTGATAATGGTTACCACGAAAAAGGGGGCCTCTGGTGTTAAAGGCTTCAGAGTAGATTTCAACTCATTCGTGTCCATGGATAAAATTGCCTACTTGCCAAGATACCAAAACGTAAGGGGTCCCGGTGGGCCTAGGCACGTATTCAATTTAGGTCAAAATGACGAAGGCTTCATTACCTATGACAATGGGATGAGAGGACTTCCTAGTACTACCATCAATTTTGGAGCTCCTTTTGACGGAAAGCCGATCATGAGTTGGGATGGAGAAATAAGACCTTATGAAGCACAAATTGACAATTACGCGGCACTTTTCAACAGTCCGATCAACTCTCAGGTGAACGTAGCCATTTCAAATTCTACAGATGTGGCTGATGTCCGTTTTTCCTTGACAAGACAAGATAATGAGGCGCTTAGCCTTAACTCTAAAAACAGCAAAAACATTGCGAACTTCAACTCTACTTTTAGGATATCCAAAAGAGTCAGAACTGATTTGATGATCAATTACATCAATCAATACACAGGCAACAGGCCTTATTCGATTGATAGGATGATCAATAATTTCACTGGTATGATGACCAGGTTTGACAACGGTGCTTGGTACCTAGACAGATATAAGACCAGTAGAGGTTATCGATTTGTAACAGGTAATGGCCAAAGCCTCACCCCTGATGAAAACATCAGAAGAAATGGATTCTTGGGTGACATCGCGGATTATGTTTGGAGAGTCAATGAGCACCGCAGTTCAGAGCTCAGCAACAGGGTAATCGGTAGTGTGACCAATTTCATCACCATCACTGATGAATTGACGCTTCGGACAAGGGTTTCCACAGACTTTACTTCCAGATATATGGAAGATAGGCAATCAACTGAACGTCCGCTTGCCTTTGGTCCATCAGGATACTTTGGAATGCAGAATGAAGCTTTCAGCATTCTGTATGGTGATGTCTTGTTGACCTACAAAAAGGCATTGACTGAAGATGTGACTTTGTCTGCAATGGCAGGATATACAGCCAACAAAGATAGCTATTCCATGATCTCCCGAGGAACGAACGGTGGTTTGAGCAGCGAAAATCTATTTGATATTGTTGCTTCTGTTAACATCCCAAATAATAATTCGGCCAGAAGTTCTAGAGTCATTGATGCTGCCTTGGGAACAGTCAACCTGGATTATAAGGGATTCTGGTTTGTAGAAGGTACGATCAGAAGAGATAGAACTTCTACCATGAATCCAAACAACAACTCGTTTGTATATCCTTCAGTAAATACCAGCTTTATTCTTTCAGATGCGGTTGAACTTCCTTCCTTTTTCAATACTGCAAAACTAAGGGCTTCATGGGGTATAGTGGGTAATTATCCTGATGTGTATCGTGCGAATATTGCCTACAACCAAAATACTTTGGGTGTGCAGCAGCCAGGAGGTTCTTCTGTATTGTATACCATGATTCCTTCAAGTTTTGGAAATGACGGTATCAGACCTGAACAAAAACACGAATATGAATTCGGTTTGGAAACCAGGATGTTCAACGGAAAATTAAATCTGGAAGTCTCTTATTTCAATGCCCAGATCAGAGATCAAATCCTTCCGCTGACACTTCCTGCTACTTCAGGAGCGTCTTCTGTATTGGCTAACGTGGGTACAATGAGGAACTCCGGAATTGAAATAGCTTTGAATTCCATGATTATGGAAAGAAAAGGCTTCAGCTGGAATGCTGGGCTAAATTTGGCACGTACCAAAAACGTGATTGAACAGCTTGCCAACAACGCTACTGAGCTGTTACATGCTGATTATGATGGAAATGCAGCGCAGTTGAGATCCGTTGTGGGTAGACCAATGGGGGATTTTTATGCCAGACCAATTGAGACTAATGCAAATGGTCAAAAAATAGTACAGCCAAATGGACTTTACAAAATCGATCCTAACAATTGGATTAGGGTAGGTAACGCCATGCCAAAAGCAATCGGTGGTGTAATCAACAATTTCATGTACAAAAACTTCACTCTTGACTTGTTGACAGACTTCCAGATTGGAGGACATGTGATGCCTACTGGTATCAATTGGATGATTTCCAGAGGTCTTACTGAAGAGAGTTTGAACTTTATGGATAAATCAAGAGGTGGTCTGTCTTACTATGTGAATTCAGCAGGTCAAGGTGTACAAACCTCCGCTTCCCAAGGTCCTAACGGCGAGAAAGTACATCATGATGGGATGCTCATGCAAGGTGTAACAGCTGATGGCAATCCGAATACCAACGTGATTTCTCAAGCTTTATACTACCAAAGAACATACAACTGGGGTGGCCCTCAATATAGTTCTGCAAGATATGAGCTGTATATCCAAGAGAATACATTTATGAAGATGAGGGAACTTTCCTTGGGTTATCAAATACCTTCAGCAATCGCTAAGAAACTGGGAGCATCCAATGTTCATGTTTCCATGTTTGGAAGAAACCTATTCTTCTTGTACCGCAACATCAAAGACCTTGATCCTGAAGTGTTGACAGGTGGTTCTAGATGGACCCAAACCCTGACAAGTGCTGGTACCAACCCTGCTACCCGCTCCGTCGGATTCATGTTAAGAGCAAGGTTTTAATTTCTAACACCATTTAAATTTCATAAAGTCATGAAAATAAAATCAATTTTGTTGGCATCGTTACTGGCATTTGCGGTGTTGGGATGCCAGATCACAGATTTCGAGGATAATTATAAAGATCCTTCCCGCGTTTCTGAAACCACGATAGAAAAACAGTTTACAGGTATGATATTCTCCAATAGGGAATATGTTTTACCTAGTTATTGGAATTACTTCGTTGTATTGAGAATTACGCTCAATAGGTTTAACCAAGCTACCGGATGGGTCAATGCAGAAAACCAATATGTGCCTGGATCTGCTGCGATCAGCGACAGATGGGGTAACTATTATTCTTTTCTGGCACAATATAAGGAGCTCCAAAAAGTGTACAATGCTTTACCGGAAATCAGCAAGCAAGAATATAGAGTTTATATGATTGCTGCCACTGCTTATTTCTATGACCATACCCAAAAGGTTGTGGATCTACATGGGGATATTCCTTGGTCTAAAGCAGGAATGCTAAGTACCAATGGAGGCGATTTTTCTAAATCCTATGCAGAATACGACAAAGCCGAAGATATTTACACCAAAATGTTGGATGATCTAAAGGTTTTTGCTGATGAGTTAAGGACGCTTACTGTGCCTGCTGCTATTCAAACTGGCTTTAAAACCCAAGATCTTATCAATAGGGGAGACCTTGTTATGTGGCAAAAATATGTCAACTCCCTTCGATTGAGAATGTTGACCAGGGTAAGTAATGCTCCTTCCTTTAGCAGTAGGGCCAAGACTGAGATTAAGGCCATCCTTGATGCTCCAGCCGTATATCCTATTGTAGCGACCAATGCAGACAATATACTATTCAGAATCCACACATTGGGTACTTTAATTTCTGCTACAGATTTTCAAAGCGGGTTAGAAGATTGGAACGGTAATATTGCCGGTAAGGCGATTGTTGACCATATGGTGTCCAATGTAGACCCAAGATTGCCCTTCATTTTTGAACCTGGTATTTCAGCCAACGGCGTTTACATGGGATTAGATCCTATGCTCAATCCCTCCGTTCAAAATGATTTGGTTGGTTCAAATACGTTGACGATCTACAATAGGTCAACATTCAGTAGAAACCAGTATTTCCCTGGGATATTGATGTCTGCATCTGAAGTACATTTACTTGCAGCAGAATTTTATCATTTGGAAAATCCAGGTAAAGCCAAAGAGCATTATGAAGAAGCAATCCGACTCTCTGTCAGACATTATGAGGCGCTAAGAGAAATGAGCAACAATAACTTAGTTCCTGCGCCTCCTGTGGCTACACCTGCAGCTATTACGGCGTATTTGGGTCAACCTGCTGTAAGTTGGGATGATGCTGTAAGTGCTACAGATAGGCTTAAGCTGATTTCCAGACAGAGATGGTTGCACTATAATGTCATCCATCCAATAGAAAACTGGGCTGACCTTAGAAGATTAAATGTACTGGGCCTTTCATTCTGGAGGGACGATTCCAATGCACAGTCTTTACCACCTAGCAGGTGGGTTTATCCTGGTTCTGAACAAACCTATAATACACAAAATTATTCCAAAGTGCAGCCCAATGATAATTTGAATGCTAAGCTCTTTTGGATGAAAAATTAGGGAATTAAAATGTTTGGGTTATTTGTATGATGTATAAGACCACCTGCTTGGGTGGTCTTATCTTTTTTGCCAAGTCAGGTAAATGTGAAAAGTAGCAAAAGATTATAATTAAGAAGGTTTTTATAGACTTTGGGAAAGGTAGAGGTGTAAAAATTTTGTTCAAAATGAAATTGGAATTTGTCAAATTTCAAGGTGAGATTAAGTGGAATCTTATAAGGTCTAGGTCTAAAAACAGTTTTTGAAATTTTTTTATAAAGTGTCGATTCTACATTTATATGTGGTGAATTCCTAAATAAGATATCTAACTTATTTAAAAAAAATTTACTAAAACGATTTACTAAGACTAATTATTTTTTAAAGATCATATTGTTGTTTAAAAAAATTTTCAAAATAATTTTTCCTTGTGAGCAATTTATATACATTTACATAGAGTAAAATTCATTACTTTAAGAATAATTGGTATGAAATTCTTCGGTTTCTGCTTTTATAAGAATTTAATTCCGATTAATGAAAAGGATAAATTTTACTTGAAAATGTTTAATAAATATTTAAACAAAAAAACTAACCATTAATTATTTTCTATGAGCAAAGTTTTACCATTATTGCTGGCTCTGGTCATTAGTTTAGCCTCGGGTTTTGAGGTTTATGGCCAAACAAGAGTGCTAAGCGGGAGAGTCGTTGATTCTTCCGGAGAGGGTATTCCAGGCGTGAACGTTTTGGATAGGCAATCAAGTACCGGGACTACCACAGATCTGGATGGCAGGTATTCGATTTCAGTGTCTAATACCTCTGTATTGACATTTTCATTTATCGGTTTTCGGCCACAGGAATTTGTTGTAGGCAATCGGACATCCTTAGATGTTACGCTGCAAGAGGATCTTTCCGAGCTCTCTGAAGTGGTGGTGACATCTTTTGGTATGGAAAAAGATAAGAAGGCGCTAGGTTTTTCCGTGACACAAATAGGAGGTGACCGTTTTACAGAATCAAGAGCAGTTAACTTGGGCAACGCGCTATCAGGCAAAATTGCAGGTGTGAATGTATCCCCTCCTGCTTCAGGAGCTGCAGGCTCGACCCGTGTAGTAATTAGAGGTGGATCTTCTCTGACTGGAAATGATCAGCCTCTTTATGTAATCAATGGTATGCCTATTGAAACAGGAAACCTTGGTAGTGCTGGCATGTGGGGCGGTAATGATGCGGGTGACGGTCTTTCATCCATCAACCCAGATGATATTGAAAGTATTTCAGTTTTGAAAGGTAATGCTGCTGCTGCTCTGTACGGTGCAAGAGCAGCCAATGGTGTGGTGCTCATCACCACTAAATCAGGTAAGGCAAGAAAAGGCATTGGAGTATCTATCAACTCAAATATCACTTTTGACAATGCTCAGGATTTTACAGATTATCAAAGAGAGTACGGTCCCGGAAGAGATGGAACTGTAGCTACTACAGCGACAGAAGCACTAGAAATAGGAAATAGCCATTGGGGAACCCGCTATAACGGCGCTGGTGTAATCCAATTTGATGGGGTTTCAAGGCCTTACTCTCATACGGGTGAAGGAATCAATGATTTTTATAGAACAGGATATACCATCAACAATTCTGTAGCCTTAAGCGGGGGTAACGAGACTGGTACTTATAGATTTGGTTATTCTGATCTTACCAACACCGATATCATGCCAAATGCCGGCTTCAAAAGAAATGTCTTGAACTTAAACGTAAACAGCAAACTAAAGAAGCTGACTCTCGACTTTAGTGGGCAGTATTCAAGACAGGATGCCAAGAACAGACCAAGACTATCTGATTCACCGGGTAATGCAAATTTCGCTGTACTCAACAAGCCAGGTACATTGCCTTTTGAAGTAATGCGTGGTACAACTGATAAGTTGGGTGCCTTACCAGATGGTAATGAATTGAGATATCAAGAAAACGTGTTTCAAACCAACCCTTATTGGGCAGCACATCAATTCTACAGACAAGATGTAACTGATAGGATTTTGGGTAAAGTTTCCCTTCGTTATGATATTACAGATTGGTTGTATATCATGGGTAGGGCAGGTACAGATTATTTTAGCAGAACAGATGATTCTTCTGAGCCCTATGGAACAGCATATAAGCCTAGAGGAGATTATAATGTTGTCAAGCGAACCTTCAGGGAAGATAACTTAGACTTCTTTATCGGTGCCCAAAAGCAATTCGGAGATTTTTCTGTTGATGCAATGTTTGGAGGCAATAAAATGAAAAGAACTACAGAGAGCCTAAGCGGTGGGGGAAATGACCTTGTTGTTCCATTTTTCCACAGCATCAGAAATGTGGCTGCACCGCAAGTTGGATATGGTTTTTCTGAATTGGGTATTAACTCTGTTTTTGGAAATGCAAATTTCGGATACAAAAACTATCTATTCCTGAATTTCACAGCTAGACAAGACCAGTTTTCTACCTTGTCTCCTCAAAATAGCAAATTGTTCTATCCTTCGGTAAGTTCAAGTTTTGTGTTGAGTGATGTCATAGAAATGCCAAGTGCAATCACCTTTACAAAATTCAGAGCTTCTTGGGGCCAAACAGGTGGAGGCGCTCCAAATCCATATGAACTTAACTTAACCTATGGATTGGTGGGTAATGGTCACCTAGGTGGAAGCTTGGGCCAAATTAATAACGGGTCTATTCCAAACCAAAATCTAAAACCATTCCTTTCTACTGAATATGAATTCGGTGCTGATTTCAGGTTCTTAAACAACAGATTCGGTCTTGATGCGGCTTACTACCATAGAACCACTACAAACGATATTTTGGCTACAGGAATTTCTGCCACATCTGGATTTGGTTCTACCATTATCAACATCGGTGAATTGGAAAATAAAGGGATAGAGTTGTTGCTGAACGCAGTTGCTATCAAAAACCAAAATTTCCAGTGGGATATCTCAGTGAATTATGCCAATAACCAAAGCAAAGTTCTCAATCTAGGAACCAATGCAGCTGGAGACCCCATTGATTTCATCAATTTGGATGAATCCCGATTGAGAAGAGAGAGAATTAGGCATATTGTCGGCCAACCTCTAGGTATGATTACCGGATTTAAACACAGGACTATCAACGGCCAACCAGTATATGACAATGATGGTTTCCCTGTACCTACCAACGGACTTGAAACAATTGCTGAAGGTAGACATCCGATTTCGGCAGGTCTAACCAACAGTCTCAGCTACAAGAATTTCAAACTTAGCTTCCTGTTGGATATGAGGGCAGGTGGTCATATTGTCTCTGCGACAAATTACTTCGCCTATGCGAATGGTCTTCATAAAGAAACAGTGGCTGCTAGGGCAAATGGTATTACTGTTTCAGGTGTAGACACCAATGGAGAGGCAAGAACCTGGAATATCCCTGCCAATAGTGCAGCTCCTGCCCAATACTTAGTTGACAACTATTATCAAAGATATGCCATGATCACTGAAAACATCGTTTATGATGCTTCTTTTATCAAATTAAGGGAATTTTCCTTTGGTTATGCTTTGCCTAATAGCTTGTTGAGCAGGACTCCTTTTGAAGCTGCATCTGTTTCAATGGTTGGAAGAAACTTATTGCTGTTGTGGTCAAAGGTGCCAAATATTGATCCTGAATCCGGTTATACCACTTCAGGAAACTCTCAAGGCCTAGAATTCTTTGCCATGCCTACTACTAGGAGCTTTGGGTTTAATATCAATTTGACCTTCTAATAGGGATGTTCAATATCTAAACAAGGAAAAATGAAAAGTTTATATAAATTATCAGGAATGCTTCTTGCCTTGACTATGACCTTTACATCATGCAATGAGCAGGAACTATTAGACCTAAATGTCGATCCAAATGCCGTTTCGGATATGGATATGCAATACTTATTCTCCCTAGGCACTTTGAGAATCGGAGGGGAATATGAGAATACACGGGCAAACATGCTCTATGCTGCAACTATGATTCAACATACTGCTTCAACTGCAGGATATTTCAGTGGTGATAAGTATTTCTATAATGCCCAATATTCCGGTGCATATATGGAGCGTCATTATACAGATGTGATCCGTTTGTTTTCTCACGTAATCGATAAAACTGCAAATGCTCCAGCTGAAGCAAATCTTAATGCTGCGGCTACAGTTTTGAGGGTGTTTGACCTTCATAGAATGACGGACTTATATGGAGATATTCCTTATTTCCAAGCTGGAAAAGGTCTTGAAGGTGAAGAAAATTGGTTTCCTGCTTATGACAACCAGCGTGATATCTATTTGGATATGATTGACCAGTTAAAAGCTGCCAGAGATAAATTTAGCCCATCCGCAAGAGGTTTAGGTGCTCAAGATTTTATCTACAGCGGTAACTTGGACAAATGGAAAAGGTTCAGCAATGCCTTACTCATGAGAATTGCAATGAGGATGTCAAATGTTGACGCTGCAAAAGCCAGAGAGGTATTTATAGAGGCCAATAATAGCGGTTCATTCACTGCAAACAGTGACAATGCTTATATCCGCTATACCACAGGCCCCATTGGTGTCAATAGAAACGGATTGAATGACGGCTACTGGAATACCTATAAATATTCTAATGATTGTAAGATCAGCAAAACATTTATAGATTGGATGAAAGCAAACAATGATCCTAGGTTGATGATTGTTTCTGGAGGTACGGGTACTCCTGCTGACCCTTCTACTTGGAATACAGATCCCGCAGCTCAAAAAGGTATGCCTAATGGTTATAATTCAACAACAATTAGATCCATACTTTCTCCGGCAGATCTAGCGGACTACAATACACGTGCAAACAGAATGTTTTCTATGCTCAATCTTAAATATTTGGATTGGGAAGATCCTTACTTGCTCATTACCTATGCAGAGGTAGAACTGATGAAAGCAGAAGCAGCAATAAAGGGTTGGATTTCAACCGATGCAAATACCCATTTTACAAACGGTGTTACTGCTGCAATCAATTCATGGGTTGATTTTGACCCCTCATTTGCAAGGACTCCAGCGCAGATTTCGCAATATGTCACCGGTAGAGGATTTGCTGCGGCATCAAATGCGGACAAGCTTCGACTTATCGGAGAGGAATATTGGGCTGCAACTTGGTTAAATGACATTGAGTCTTGGTCAAATTGGAGAAGAACAGGTTTTCCGGTGTTGACCCCAACACAAGATCCAAATAGATTTGAGGCTAATGAGATACCAAGAAGATTGAGGTATTGGGAAGCTGAAATCGGAGCCAACCCTGAAAATTATGAAAAGGCCAGAGCCAGAATGGGTGGTGATAATCTCATGACCAAAATGTGGTGGGACGGCGGTAATTAAAAAGTAATCTCAAATAAAAAAGGTGCCCTATGGCACCTTTTTTATTTCTTGATCTTCTATTGATGTGTTTTTTTACTAGAATATTTGTTTTAAGGATAATTTCCTTCAAAATTTAGACTTAAAGCGCAATATCAAAGGTTTCAGCAGGACTCAGTCCCCATACCTATTTTTATCTGCTTATAATATTTTCTGGGTTTTGCATCCAGAGGAGTCAGGGTTCGGTATTGGCATTACAATTCAAAAATCGCCATATTGCCGAGTGTATTCGCAGAAGTTAGCATGGCAAAAAAGAAAATTTCAATCAAAGACATTGCCACCACCCTTGGCATCTCAATTACTACAGTGTCTTTTATTCTTAATGGTAAGGCAAGAGAAAAGCGAATCAGCGAAGAACTGACCAAAAAAGTCACTGAGTATATTAAAGAGGTTAATTATCAGCCTAGTCACCTTGCACAGAGCCTCAGGTCTGGAAAATCAAAAGTTTTGGTTTTAATGGTTGAAGATATATCCAACTATTTTTTTGCTGCTATTGCCAGACTGATAGAGGAAAAAGCCTACAAAAACGGATACAAAATCATTTACTGTAGTACCGAAAATAAACCGGAAAAAGCAGCTGAGTTGATTAACACTTTCAAAGTCAGAAATGTTGATGGGTTTATCATCACACCCACACCAAAATTGGAACCTAGCATCCAACAACTGATAGATGAAGAGTATCCTGTGATATTATTTGATCGCTGGATACCTGAGATCCGTTGCAGTTATGTCATTGTAGAAAATAAAAAAAGCGCATTTGATGGAACTACCCACTTGATCAAAAACCATTGTAAAAATATCGCTTTGATCACATTGACCTCAGAACAAAGTCAAATGGAAGATAGAAAGAACGGTTATTTGGAAGCTATGGCTATGTACGGACTTGATCCACATGTATACGAGCTCCCATATCATCATTTTGTAAATCAGGCAGCAGCAGAAAACATCCAAAAATATATCGAATCTAGGCCTGAACTCGATGGGCTTTTTTTCTCCACCAATTACCTTGCATTTGAAGGACTTAAAGCAATCGGCAACTTAGGGATTGAAATTCCTGGAAAATTGGCAATTGTATCGTTTGACGATCATTATTTCTTTAGCCTTTACAGACCCCAGATTACAGCTATTGCCCAGCCCATCGAAGAGTTGGCCCAATCACTGATCAATGGAATACTTCAACAGCTTGAAGAACCCGAAAACAAAAATATTACTGCTAAAATTTTAGACACCCAACTTTGTGTTCGTCAATCCTCATTTTTGAAAACCTAATGGGTTGTTTGAAAAAGCATTTTTATTATTTTTGATAAACCCTTTTAGCACGCTGAAATAATTATAATTGTTTTCTACTTTCAAAACCACATCTTGTAATTCATGCTCCCCAAAAAGATCTACGCAGCCGATGTAGGTGGATCCCACATTTCAGTGGCCTCTTTTGTTCCAGCTGAAGGAGATGAGTTGCACCTAGATGATTTATTTAGGTTGGCCGTTGATTCTTCAGGAACAAAAGAAAATATCCTTTACCATTGGCAAGAAGCTATTCAGCATGTTGCAAAAGACGAGAAGGATATTTTATTGGGTATTGCCATGCCAGCTCCGTTTGATTATGAAAATGGCATTTGCTTGATTGAAGAACAGGAGAAATTCAGGGATCTGTTTCATGTAAACATTAAGCAGGATTTGGCCAAAAGACTTGGAACACCTGCAAATCGGATCAGTTTTTTAAATGATGCCGCCGCATTTCTACTTGGAGAAAGTCAGTATGGGAGTGGAAAAGGAGCTGAAAACATTCTTGGAATTACATTAGGTTCTGGCTTAGGTTCTGCAATTAAAAAAAACGGAAAAGTGAAAGACGCCGCCTTATGGTCATCTCACTTTAAGGATGGGATTGCAGAGGATTATCTGGGGACTTCATTTTTTGTAGACTGGAGTTTAAAGAATATGGGTGTTCAGATAGAAGGGGTTAAGGATCTGGTGGATCCTAATGGTCTATTAAATCGGGCATTACCTGTATTTGATTCATTCGCCCAAAATTTAGCTGATTTTATTGCTTTACAATGTGAGGTTTTAGGAATTGATAGGGTAATAATGGGTGGGAATATTTCTAAAGCCGCTGATTTGTTTCTGAATCAAACTCAGCAACATTTGTCTTCAAGAGGCTGTTGCCTTTCGCTATCTGTCAGTGAATTAGGGGAAATGGGAGCCTTATATGGCGCCGCTTCCCAGTTTCTCCAACCATTGCATAAAGTACTTCCGAGTTAAGAAGAAAAGGTCACTCATGTGCAGCTAATTTGTCCAAAATCATCTGACCGATCTTTTCACCCTGATGGCTGCCGTGTACAATGGCATCCCTAAAATGTATTCCGCCATAAAGTCGGGAAATGGCAGCCTCTTCAGCCGCCTGGTGAAAAGATGTAAAAGACCGTTCTGGAAGTCCAAAGTATACTTCAGATGTATCTACAAATCCGAAGTCATCACCAAAGAAATGGGTTAATATAACTGCACTCAATTTGGATACCACGCTATGTCCACTGGTATATTCTGGAAAGGGCGGAGTCTGCAAAAGAGGTTTCCACTTTGCGTCAAGGTGCCTGTTAATGGCTGTTTCAGGTCTGATTCTATTCGATTCATACTTCTCTTTCCAGCAGCTGACAAATGCATCATGAAGCCCCATAGAAAGCAAAGTGTGGATAAAAATGGTTTCCCCCATGGTTTTTTCGCCATTTCGACATGCAATTCCAGCAATTCCTATCCAATGGCCTCCAGGAGATATTTTTTTCAAACCAATTGCCATATGTCCTGAAAAATCCACTTTGAATGGATTACAATCCCAAAAATTAGCGATTAGCTTTTGTTCTTCTGAAAGAGACCCTGTTACTTGGTACACCTCATTCAGCTGCTTGAAAAACACACTGTTTTCTGTGAGGTCAAACGGAGCCGGTGGAGGGGGTGAAAATTCTTTGATGTCATCAACAAAGAATGTCCTCAAAGTTCTCCACTCTGGTTCTACTGCAGCCATGTACGCAGGTGGAGTTGGATACCAATATCCTTCACCTTGGAAAGGTGTATATCGGGTCAAAGTACTTAATTTATTAAAAGAATCCTTTGATGCATATCCTACAACCTTTTCACTGACAGCTTTTGCAAATGCGATATTGTCAGCTAAAAACTTTTTGCTTATCCATCTCTTTTTCAGAAATGTTTTTACCAACTCTTCTTGTTTAAGCAATAACAATTTGCCTGATGGCATCATTCTCAATCCTGTTTCCAAAAGCGCATAGTTAGCCACGAAAGATGGGCTGATTCCTTGGGGAGGTTCTAGGTTCAACTCCAGACCTTGGCTTTTTAAGTAATCGTGAAGCTTATCTGAAGGTTCTGATTTATTTGATTTTACCCAAGCAAGGTAAGAAGCCATGGTGGTATAGGAGTAGTATCTGGCGGCTGCTGGAGGGGAGGCTACATCTGTCACCATTACTTCAGTTACAGCAAACAAGGTTGACAGATATAGCTCTATATCTGGCTCTTTATTATTAGGAGCAGCTTGTAAGATAGTAGACGTACTCTTTATAAGAATGAGTAACCAGATGTAGAAGTGCTTCATTGCTTTTTGTAAGAAATTACTTCTTGGTTGTTGATCCCGAATAAATATGTATTAGGTTCTATAGGGTGGGGAATAATTGCTTTGATGTCCCCTTTGATTTGGAAGCCGGAAAGCCGTTGCGGCACTAATGTGAATTCCCCTTTGCCATTGCCTTTGAAAAGTTGACCGTAATTGGCATCTATCACTCCGAGTCTGAGGCGCGTAAAGGTCTGGTTACCTCCTAATATAAAATCCATTTTGCCATCTTGGTCATAATCTAAAGGTAAAATGGCATGGATTGGGGCAAATTGGGCTTCGATTGGTAGAGGGGTGCCCACAAAACCCACAGCAGTATTTTCAAAGTAATAGCTTTTCAAATCTTTGGCAATCAACTTAATTGCGCTTTTCATTTCTTGACCTCCAATCACTTGCTCAATCCCAGCTTGTGCATATGTGGCATAGTCGGGGAATTTGCTCCTTAAACTATACATCTGATCGGTGATTTCGTCCCTGCTTGCAAATGGGTAAGGTTTGCCTTGAATATAACTTACTAGTATAGGATCAATTGAGGTGTTGTCATCAAAATCCCCATAGTACAAAGTTAAGGGTTGGGTTATCGTAGGCCGGAATGCTGAATTCAACCCGAAATTACCCGCAATTATATCCATATCACCATCACCGTCAAAGTCGGCAACAGCCATGGAAGACCACCAGCCATGGTAGGCATCTCCAAACCATTGTTTACTGGAATCGGTAAATTTTTTCCCTCCTTGATTTTGAAGGACGGTGATTCCCATATATTCCCCCGCCACCACCAGATCTTCAAATCCATCAAGGTCCAAGTCTAATACAGCAGCTGCAGTCACCATGCCTAAAAGTCCATTTTCAGGCAGGAATTCATCTGTTTTATCTGAAAAATTGCCCTGACCATCATTTAATAAAATATAACTCTTAGGGGTAGTAGGATATTTTCCAGGTACGATTCTTCCACCTACAAAGAGATCTGGATAGCCATCTTTATTGATATCTAGCACATTCACTGTTGAGGTACTGGTGAGTATTTTAGGCAAGGCTTTTGGGACTAGGGTCAGATTGCCTTTGCTGTCATTAAGGTAGAGCCGATCCTGTAGCGACTCGTCATTGGAAAAATAATCATGAAAGCCGCCGCTACAGAGATATAAGTCCATCCAGCCATCCCCATTGGCATCAAAAAACAGCGCATGCGCATCCGTATGTTCTTGGCTACTTTTGAAAGTTGAAATGGGCTGCCAGCTATCATTTACAAACTTATATAGTTTTCCTGCCGTGCCTTTTGACCCACCGACAAAAAGTTCTTTTATCCCGTCACCATCCACATCTGCGGCAGCCATTGAAGGTGCTATGTAAGTTGGCATTTCAATCAGAAGTGGTTGCCTTTTGAAATCATTGAACCCATATTCTGACTGTTTAAGAATGCCTTTCAACAAACCTTGGCTAAAAAGGGGTTTGGGAGCTTCTTTTATTGCTAAAGATTCTTCTGAGAGTTGCTGTTCAATTTTGATATGCTGATTGGAAGCTATTTTATGAACAACCTGTCTTTTTCCCCCAGGCCAAACCACAACAACTGAATCTACTTTACCGACTGATCCAAGACCAACATGCAGCCTGTGTGATACAGTAGACTGAAATCCTCTAGTGGGCATTTGCTCTAGGTATTGAGTCTGTCCACCATAATAAACAGTGATTTTGCTGCCTATCCCAGAACTGTTTCCTTCCGGCCCAAGTAGCTGTATGCTCAAATAATTGCTTGCTTGCCCGATGGTTTCTCTGTATCTGTTTCTATACACAAAAGCCTGATCATTTAAATTATTGACAACCAAATCCATTTGGCCGTCATTGTTGAAATCACCGTAAGCAGCACCAGCTGAGAAGTTAGGATTGCTGATTCCCCAGGCTTTTGATCTATCTTCAAATACAAGGTTCCTTCCGTTTTCAAATATATAATTTGGAATAGGGGTAGAAGTCATTGTCGTCACGAGGTGCAGCGTATCAGCTGGCTTTCCAGCTATAGCGGATTTAAAGTAATAATCACCCTTGTATTTGAGAAAATCTCTGTTGGTATAATCTCTATAATAGCCGTTGCTGATGAATAAATCTTTGAATCCGCTATTTGTCGCATCAAAAAATAAGGCAGACCAGCTCCAGTCTGTATTGGATATTCCTGCCAATTGTCCAATTTCACTGAAAAAGCCGTTTCCATGGTTAAGCTGAAGCATGTTACGCATGTTCTGATGGTAAAACCCTTTGTTGACCATCAAGGCGTAGTGTTCATAATTTTCAGGTCCATAAAGAAGTTTCTGCCTTTTATTGTCTTCAGGAAGCATGTCTAGGGTAAAAATATCTGGAAGACAATCATTGTTGATGTCCGCGATATCCAAACCCATTGAAAAGTGGGAGATGTGCTGCAACATTGAACTCATTTGATCTGAAAAAGTACCGTCACCATTATTGATGTAGATGTAATCAGGTTCTATATAATCATTGCTCACATAGATGTCGATCCACCCATCACCGTTAAGGTCTGAAGCGGTTACACCGAGGCCAAATCCAAGTGCGTGGCCTTTAATACCGGCTTTTTCGCTGATGTCTATGAATTTACCACCGTCATTTCTAAAAAGTTTGTCCCCCGCCCTGGGATGTCTGATCTTGCGGGTATTGTCAAACTCCACTTCATTGATGACTTCAATGTGGTGGTTGAGCAGATACATGTCTAAATCTCCATCGTTGTCGAAATCAAAAAACAAAGCTTGTGTGCTATTGGAAGCATCATCCAATCCAAAGACAGCAGCTTGTTCATCAAACTTTAAATTCCCCTTGTTAATAAATAGTTGGTTTCTTCTCGAATTAGAATCCCCATTTCCGGAATAACATACATAGATATCCAAAAGCCCATCCCCATTGACATCAGCCATTGCCACACCTGTTGTCCAGCTACTTTTACCTTTTACTCCCGAAGAGGCTGTAATGTCCTTGAATTTGAAATCTCCTAAATTCAGATATAGCTTGTTTTCAGCCATATTGGCTGTAAAGTAGATGTCATCTAACCCATCATTATTGATGTCTCCCACAGCGACACCTCCTCCATTGTAAAAGTATTCATAGGTGAGGATATTGTTTTTTTTATCCTCGGTAATCCTATTGTTGAAGGTAATACCGGTCTTTTTTGAGCTCAACTGCTCAAATGCCGAGGGATTGGCAAATTGTACAAAAGCAGTAACCAACCCTGTCAGAACAATCAGGGTAGCTGAAAAGTATATCTTTGGGTGGGTGTATTTCATAAGCTAGCAGGACAAACCCCACTTAGCTGGTGGGGACTATACAAAGATATCTTCAAATATCTGTTCGTTGACCACAGCTACTCCTCCAAGCAAACCAACTTCTTTTCCCAGCTTATACAAAGCCAATTTGGTGTTTTCACGTGCTTTGGCCATGCTGTAAATGTTGAGCGCCTGTTGGATGGGTGTTATTAAATATTGATTTGCTTCTGCTACAGATCCTCCGATAATGATCAGTTCAGGATTGAGCAATTGGATCAGGATGGAAATCCCTCTTCCAAGATCCAAACCTACCTCTGAAAGGATGGTGATGGCTCTTTGGTCTCCAGCCAATGCCGCATCTACAACAAGGAAAGGCTCTACTTCTCCCTGATTTTCTTTCGCCATTCTAGCAAGAATGGAATCACTATCAGTAGTAATGGCTTCTTTAGCCATCCTCACGATAGCGGTACCTGAAGCAACGGATTCAAGGCAGCCTTTTTTACCACAAGCACAGGTAATGTCTCTTGATTCGAATATAGGAGAATGGGAAAACTCACCTGCAAAGCCTGAAGCGCCTTGGTATATTTTTCCATCAATCAAAATTCCTAAGCCAATGCCCCAGCCAATAAAAATACCTAAGACATTTTTATAAGAATCGTTATGACCAAATTTGAACTCGGCAAGTGTCATTGCCCTTGCATCATTTTCCATAAAAACTTTTCGGCCAAGGGAGGCTTCGAAACTTTCTACAAGGCTTTTCTTGCTGAATTTTAAATAAGTATGGTTTACACCGTTGACAGAATCTATCAGTCCAGGCATAGAGATGCCTATAGCAATGATTTTTTCATTGGGTATTCCGGACTTTTGTATATGTGCATTGACAAAATCACAGATTTTGTCAAAACTTTCCTTGTCATTGTTTAAAGTCAGCTTCAGGGTCTCGATTTCGGTGACTGTTTCATTTGAACTGTTGTAGATGACCGTTCTTACCCTAAACTTATTGATGTCAATGGAAGTAATGTAAAAAGCATCTTCTGCTAACCTATAAAGGTCAGGTTTTCTGCCACCTTGTGATTCAGCCCTACCTTGTTTGATGATTTCACCTGAATTCATCAGATCACCCAGTAAAGAATTTACGGTAGGTAGGCTAATTCCCACCTCGTTACAGATTTCACCAGCCGTGTTGCTGCCTTTGACGTAAAGGTTTTTGATCAGCTTAAGCTTATTGATGTAGCTTTTTGTTTCAACTACACCTTCTATTTTTTCAAGTGATTTCTTAGGGTCTACAAGATTCATGGAAATGGATAATTCGGAATCAATTAAGCGATTTTTTCAATAATATAAAAAATACTTCTTAAAAAATTTAATTAATGGCTTCTTATTCCCTGATTTACATTTTAAAAATCCCTTTGAGTTTTTAAGTGTTATTCAACTTTTTTGAAAACAGTGTATGTCTTGCTGTTTTTCCTGCTCTTATAAAGTTTGTTATCTTTGGCTCATTACTATTATAAATGCCATATGATCAAAGAAGAATTTTTAAGTCCTGATATGGCCGATATTGAGGTTTTTAATCAAATCAGGCAAGAGGTCACGAATCTTGGTTTTACCATTGTAGCAGAAGATACAGCCCGTCCTTGGGGCGGATTTTTTGTCTTGGAAGAAGACCAATTGTCCGAGTTCCGGAATGTTTTTTTTTCCGAATTGACCATAGATGAGTTTCAGAAGGAGCAAAAATTGAGTCCAAAGATTCTGATCGTCAAACCCGGTAAAAGGCTGTCATGGCAATACCACCATAGAAGAAAAGAAGTGTGGAAGCTAGTAGCTGGAAATGGAGCCATTATCAGAAGTTTTACTGACGAAGAAGGTCTTCAAAATGAGCTTGTTTTAAATGAGATGATTGCCCTGGCACAAGGAGAAAGGCATAGGTTAATAGGTTTGGACAAGTGGGGTGTTGTGGCTGAAATCTGGCTGCACACTGATCCTTCAGCCCCATCTGATGAGTCAGATATTGTAAGGGTACAAGATGATTTTGCCCGCAAGTAGTTGATGATCAAAAAATGATATAGAATCTTATTGTATTGATAAGGTAAAAAAATGAAGGCTGCCTCGAATGTGAGACAGCCTTTTTTAGTTGGTTTAATTGTTTCCTCTGCCACTTCCGGCAGATCTGCTTGAAGTACCTGACCTGCCTTGAGATGTACTTTCACTTTTATTGCTTTCACTTCTAGGACTTACCCTAGATTGTGAAGGCTGGCTGCTTCTGTTTTGCCTTACTTCTGTTTGTGCAGGAGCTGTAGCAGAACCTCTATTTGGAGCCTGTGCACTATTTCGGGGTTGTGCTTGGGCAGGAACAGTTCCTCTATCATTTTTTACTTCAGATCTGGAAGGCTGAGGGCCTGTATTCCTCTGGGGCTGTACCGGTTGATTTGTGACACTTCCATTGTTAGCTCTGCTTGACCCATTTTCATAACCTTGCCTAGAAGGGGTTTCTGTTCTCGGATTAGGTTGAGTCGCTGCTCTTCCAGGATTTTGGTCTTGGCTTCTGCTTGCCGAAGAACTTTGCATGCCTGAGGAACTTTGCCTTGAAGGTTGACCTTGTTGGCTATTCACTGAACCTGAATTCCTACTTTGATTAGGCTGTACAGCTCCTCTTTGTGCAGAGGCAGACCTACTTTCACTAGCAGACCTCTGTCTATATTCATCAGCAGTATAGGCTCTGCTTGGTCTATCCTGGTTGCTTCTGGAAGGAGTCACCTCCGGTCTATAAAGCTCCAAACTATTATTTCTTACAGCAGCTCTGCCTGGTCTTGAAGTATCAGCTACTTGATAAACCGGTACCCTTGTCCGTGTAGCTCTTTCAATTTCCCGTCTGTCTGGGCCTGCAATGTAGGTTCTGTTGTTGTAGGTATAGTTGTTGTTGATTATGGTGGTCTGATTGTAGACATGGACTACATTTCGGTGATGTACGAAATACCTGTGGAAATGCCTGTCTCTAAACCTCCTCTGAGGTACAAAAACGTAATAGGCACTTGGGATATTGACTGCAACCTGAAAACCAAATCCAGGCGCTAACGGTGCCCAACCATAATAACCACCCCCTGATCTCCAACTGACCCATGCTGGCCCCCATTCGTAGCCTGGAACCCATGCCCAGCCGTAGAAATTTGTCCAGTACCATCTGCCATAATGGAAAGGAGCCCAGCCCCAAACATAATTGGAAACCCAAGTATTTCCGAAATTGGTCATCTCCCAGTAGCCATTGGTTGAATAAGGGTGAAAACCTCTTTCAACATAAGGGATCCATACGTAGCCATGATTTGGGTCCATTACCCAGTCACCATAAGGAGCAAGCTCATTATAGAACACCTGAAAAGAAACTCCAAAATGAGGAGAAGCTGATGCTTTCTGCTGAATTGCGACACCTCCGATCAGGAGCATCAAGCTTATTCGAATCAACCATAGCTTTTTCATGATTTATTTGGTTTAGTGTATTGATGGATAATACGGTGTTTGCTAAAATCTTGTTTTATGATTTAGCAGCTAAAAAAATTATATTTTTGATAAAAACGTTTTAGCGATATAATATTGACCGAAAGAAAAAATGAATTTTTTGATAAATTTTACAATGGTGTTGGACAAAAATAAAACAACAGGCTTTATCCTGCCTGTTGTTTTTTAAGTTCATCAATCTTTTTACCAATTTCATCTGCTTCAGCCATGAGCTTATCTGCTTCTGTTCTGTTGATTTGTGAGATTTTATGGTATTGCTCAAGAGTTTTTTTATAGGTTTCTTGTAGCTTTTCGATCTGTGATTTTTTCTTAAATAAGCCGAACATGATATTTTTATTTGTTAAACATGCCCAGCCTGATATTGTTTCTTTAATTAAAGTTTCGGAAGTTGATTTCCATAATCGGGTCACTTTCAGGAACGACTTCGTCATCTAGGAAATTAATGACCTGTTCCAGTCTTCCACTTATGTTGTAATACTTCCAAGGGCCTTCTTTCTTCCCATCTTTCATTTCACCTTCAGAAGCTTTTCTTCCGTTTTCGTGATAATATATCCAATTCCCATGAGCCTTTCCAGAAATGTAGTTTCCTTCAGATTCTTTCGTTCCGGTGACATAATAGGTAATTCTGCTTCCTGACCCTTCTTTTAATGTCCCTTTGTTTAAGGTTTTTGATCCGTCATAACTGAAATAATCACCTATATTCATGAGTCTTCCATTACTCCAGAATTCTTCCTGTGTCAGTTGCTTATTGTCGTAAAACAAGCCCCAAACTCCATCTTCAAACCCAAGGAAATACGAGCCTACAGATTTAAGCTGACCGCCATCGTAATAATAGAACCATTGGCCATTCTCTGACCCTAAAGTATATTCACCTTCTGCCACCAAAACCCCTATTTTATTGAAGTATTTCCATAAACCTGTTTTCAGGTCATTTTTATATTCCCCAATCGAGAATAATTTACCTTCAGGAAAATAGGCTTTCCACAATCCGTCTTTTACACCTCCTTTATATTGACCGGTGACTGATACATTTCCATTAGGATGGTTTTCAATATACTCTCCGATAGGCAGACCAAGCTCATAGGTTTTTCTTTTTGAAAGGCTTTTATTGGGGAAAAATTCTTCCCAGGTGCCCACAGGGAGGTCGTTTTCATATTTTTCTACCCTTGCCAATCTTCTGGTTTCATAGTAGAATTTCCATTCTCCTGTTCTGTTTCCATTGTTGTCATAGAATTTTTCGGATTCTATAACCCTTGTTCCAGGAAAATATTTCACCCATTCTCCGGTTCTTCTGTTTTGGGAAAACTGACCTTTTTCTTCAATCATTCTTCCAAAAGAAAATCTTACAAATTCTCCTTCCAGAAGACCTTGTTTATAATTGGCCTCAACCATAACTTCACCGTCTATTGAAAACTCCCTTAAGGCACCGCTAAGGTTTCCGTTTTCATAGTTTTCAATAATGGCAATTACTCCATTATTATAAAATGTCACCCATTTGCCGTCTTTTTTCCCATTTACATATTGCCCTTCTACGCGGATTTGTCGGGGATTGAAATATTCAGGTTGTCCTTGTTTTCCATAATATTCTCGATAGGGACCTACAGCGACACTGTCCTTAAATACCATTTCGGTTTTTAATGCTCCTTGAATATCGTATTCCCTATAGATGCCATTGGCTTTATTGTCCCGATATTCAATCTCCAAATTTTTGTTCCTATTAGGATGGTAGCTTACTGCAAGCCCTTCCCTAAGCCCATTCTGAAAAGTAATGGTTTGGACTAAGCTTCTGGTTTGGGGGTTTTCGAATTTCCATAAACCTTCCATCTTGTTGTTTCTCATCAATCCTGTTCCCACAAGAGTGGAATCCCGATTATATAGGGAGACGAGATTTTGATTGGCCTGCGCAAGGCAAATTGACCCCGTCATTATAAACAACAGTAGGGTTAAAATATATCTTGAAATGGCATTCATGTGTTGTTGGTTTAATTTAATCCCAAGGGATGTCCTAAATTAATTCAAATAGAATTATAATGGCAATTATTGCTGATGAATATCCATAAGGTGAAGGATATGATTGGTTATACTTAACTTCAATTTGTTGTAATCCGACACTAGCTCAATTTTTTTGATGATTTGACAATGCTTAAAATGGGCCACGTGCCATTTGAGGTCAAATGGGCCGGTAATGCTGGTGCCAATTATTTTGGCATAATCCCATTTGGTGCTTTCTCGGCTTAGTGCATAATCTTCAGAAAGCCCTTGAATGGCATTACTATATTTTAAGGCAGCATCACTTCCATAAAGGATAATACAATAGAGGCCTTTTCCCCACCAGTTAAGGAGGCGCAAATTCAGACCTGTATGTGGATCAAAATCCCTGATGATATCCAAAACTTGATAGGGTAGGGAGTCCAGTTGGTTCCCTTTTGAAACCTTTACACCCATACTGCCAAGGTGAATTTTTTGTAAGTATTCCTGTGGAAATGTATTTCCGATTTCCGTAAACAGTCTTACGAAGAGTTGGGTCTGCGAGTTGATTTTTTTAAAAAGCGCAGGGTCACCTAAAAGAGTCAGGTCAATTTCAGTTACAGGCCTGTCTTCCATTTTACCAATACAAGAGAGCCGATGCCCAGGTAAAACCACTGCCAAAGGCAGCTAAGCAAATCAAATCACCTTCCTTAAGTAGGTTTTTTTCATAAGCTTCACTTAAGGCAATGGGAATAGTACCTGCTGTAGTGTTTCCATAATACATGATGTTGTTAAAAACCTTTTCATCAGGTAAGCCAAGCTTCTGTTGTATATAATTGCTGATTCTTAGATTTGCCTGATGGGGAACTAACAGGTCTATATCAGATACTTGTTTTTGATTTGCAGCCAAGGCTTCCTCTATTACCTCTTGAAAGCGAACAATGGCATGTTTGAAGACTGCATTGCCGTTCATCTGGAGATGGAAGCTGCCAGAATCCAATAGCTCAGGGGACAACCTGACTTCTCTACTGCTGCCAGGATCCTTGCAATAAAGTTCTTCTGCATAATCTCCGTCTGCGTGAAGATGAGTAGAAAGAATTCCTTTTTGATTTTCTTTTGCCCTACTCACAACCACTGCACCTGCACCATCAGCGAAAATCACTGCACTTGACCTACCTGCATCGCTTTTGTCAAGTGCAGAAGATTGAATCTCAGCGCCTACTACTAAAATGTTCCGATACATTCCGGTTTTAATGAATTGGTCTGCAATAGATAAGGCGTAAATGAATCCCGAACAGGCATTTCTGATATCCAATGCGCCGATTCCCTGCATTCCTAGCTCTCTTTGCAGCAGGACCCCATTGCCGGGCAAAAAATAATCTGGCGTGATGGTAGCAAAAATAATAAAATCAATATCCTTTTCTGCTAGTCCAGCTCTTTCTAAAGCCATTTGTGATGCAGCCACAGACATGCTGGTGACCGTATCTTTTCCCGGAGTGAACCATCTACGCTGCTGAATACCTGTACGTTCAACAATCCACTCATTATTGGTATTCATGATTTCGGAAAGATATTCATTGGTCACTATTTTATCAGGAACATAGTGCCCTGCACTTAGAATTTTGGACGTGTACATCATTTGGGTTTTTGGGTAGGTGCTATTGTTGTGTTTAAGCTGCTTTAATTCCAATCCTAAAGATGGTTTTTAAGCCTTTAGCGGCTCAAATTCTACCTTCGGATTTAAGTTTCCAATATCTATATAGGCCTGCCACTGACATCCAACTAGGGTTGGCATATTCATAACGTTGAGCAAGTGCCTCATCTACGTTTTTTTTATCCAATTCGGATTTGGTGTAGGCCATAAATTGTGGTACGGCGTCTTCCTGTGTGGTGTTCGAATGAAACGCTCCTTTTATCCAGGTAGCCCATTGATCTAAGACTAACGCAAGGTCTTCTAAGTGGGTATCCACATCCGTAATAAGCCCATAGTGGGTGAGATATAGTGCGTCTGCTTGTTGGTTTTTAATGTATTGGAGAGATTGTTTCCAGTCTTCTAAATGAATATCAGGAGGTGGACAGGGAGGCACTACAGGACCTTTACTGATTTTCACTCCTCCTACATCTCCTGTAAAGATAATGTTGTCGAATTTCCAAGCAATATGATGGACTGCATGTCCTGGTGTGTGAAGAGCCTGAAAGGTGTGTTGGCCAATTTCAACTCTTTCCCCATCATTCACCATTTGAATCTGGTTTGGGTCAATTGGGTTCATCTTTCCCCAAAGGAGATCCATTTTGTCTCCATATATTTTGGCAGCTGATTCCCATAGTTTTTGGGGAGAAGCAAGATGTGGGGCTCCTTTGGGATGAACATAAATTTTGGCACCAGCCTCAGCCAGTTTCCATGCAGCTCCAGCGTGATCAAAATGAATGTGAGTCAGAAAAACATGTTTGATTTGAGAAATATCAAAGCCTGCTTTTGCGACAGCTTTCTCCAGTTGTTCAAACGTAGATTCTGGACCTGTTTCTATTAATACAGGTCCAGCTGTTGTTTCCACCAGGAAAGCCGCAATGGTCTCTGTTGAATTTAAAAAATGTAGATCTAAAACGTATACAGCATTCATTAGCCAAACAGGGTATAATTACCAAACTGATCCATGGGAGAAGTTTTTCTCAGTACTGAAGGTACATCGTTGGCCACATTGTTGACAAGTGGAGATACTGAGTACGAAAGCATGGAGTCAGCTGGATATGTTTTCAGTATTTCAAGAAGTTGGCTTTCTGAGCTGTATTTATCCAGCCATTTTTTTTCATCACTTTTGTTCAGGATGACTGGCATCCTGTCATGGACTTCACCCACCAGTGAATTAGGGGTAGTTGTCAGGATCAAAAAGGTATGTTTGATGTCTCCTTCTTCACTTTCATATTCTTCCCAGATACCGGCAAAGGAAAAAATACCCTCATCGGCTAATGTAAACCGGTAAGGGACTTTAGTTTTTTTTCCAAGTTTTTTCCATTCATAAAATCCATCAGCAGGAATAAGGCATCTCCTTTTTTCAAATGAAGCCTTAAAGGATATTTTTTCATTGATGGTTTCTGCCTTTGCATTGATGAATTTTTGAGAAACAGGTTTGTTTTTTGCGAAGTCAGGTGTGATGCCCCAATAGAAGAAGGAAAACCCTTTTGGACTGTCTGAGGTGATTACAGGTAAAAGCTGGGTTGGCGCTATGTTATATCTAGGTTTGAAATCTCCTAAAATTTCTGCCTGAAAGCGCTCTTCCAGTTGAATTTTACTTTTATTTAAAGAATATCTTCCGCACATGGATTCCCGTAGTCATTTTGTGAAAATTACTCATCTCTATTGATAAATTCAAATGCTCTCTTTTCAGACCAATAAATGTCTTCTTTTTTACGTGGGCTGAAACCTACATGTCCTCCATATTTCGGAAATTCCAGCCATATTTTATCCAATTGCCTACCTAATGAAATCGGAAAACATTTATCGCTAAGAAATGGATCGTTTTGGGCATTGAGTACTAATGTGGGAACAGTTATTTTTTCCAAAAAATACAAAGATGAGTTTTGGGTATAGTAATCTTTGGCGTTTTCAAATCCATGCAAAGGTCCGGTATAAAGGTTGTCAAAATCTTCAAGGGTTTTTACATTTCGGAGTTTGGACAGAGAAATTTCCTTTGGAAAAATTGTGGCTTTTTCAGCTATTTTGACTTTTAATGTTTTTAGGAACCTGTTCGCATAAATGACATTCTCCCTGCTGGAAATCTTTTTGGATGAACTTTCTAAGTGTAGCGGGACAGAAATAGCAACGGCCTTACGGACTTTAATCATGCTGGGTCTATCTTCCCCAAGATATTTTAAGGTAAGATTACCCCCTAAACTAAATCCGATCAGGTAAACTTCACTATACTTTGCAGCAGCATATTCAATCACAAAATCTAAGTCATAGGTAGCCCCTGAATGGTAAAAAATTGCTTTTTTGTTGATCGTCCCACTGCATCCCCTAAAATTCCAATTGAGCACATCATATCCATTTTTATAAAACTGAGCAGCCATTCCCACCATGTAGGGTCTTTGGCTATGACCTTCGAGACCATGACTGATAATTACAAGTTTTTGGGATTTGTTTCTAAGCCAATCCAGATCCAAAAAGTCTCCGTCAGGAGTGGTAACCCTTTCTCTTTCAAAAGGAAGGAGTGCTAATGACCTGAAAAAAGCAGGGTAAATTGTTTGCAGGTGTCCGTTAAATAGCCATTTTGGACGGTCATAGTCAGGCTTCTTAACTATAGGCATAAACAAATAAAATCAACATTACGGAACTTTAAAGAGATGAAAATACTATTATTAAATTTGATATAAGACATTTTAAGAACTATTTTTGACCTGCTTAAAAAACAGATTTGGATACTAATAGCTTATGGCCGAAATAATACGAATGCCCAAGATGAGCGATACCATGGAAGAGGGAGTGATCGCTACATGGTTGAAGAAAGTTGGAGATACAGTTAAGCCGGGTGATATTCTTGCCGAAGTCGAGACAGATAAAGCTACTATGGAGCTGGAGTCTTATGACGAGGGGGTATTGCTTTACGTGGGAGTTGAAGAAAAGGATTCTGTGCCTGTAAACGGGGTCATAGCGATCATCGGTGAATCAGGAGAAAATATTGATGCATTGCTCAAAGACCTAGATGGTGCTACTGACAAAGCACCGAAGGCTGAAGAAAAATCAGAAAAACCAGAGGCTGAGAAACCTGCCGAAAAGGCAGCCGAATCCCAATCATCTGAAAAAATTGATGTTTCAGGGATCAATGCAACCTTGATCACGATGCCAAAGATGAGTGACACCATGACTGAAGGTACCATTGCATCTTGGCTGAAAAAGGTGGGAGACGAAATCAAGTCTGGCGACATCATAGCTGAAGTTGAGACAGATAAAGCAACGATGGAATTGGAGTCTTATGAAGATGGTACGCTGTTGTACATCGGTGTTGAGGCAGGGGATTCGGTTGAAGTTGACGGAGTAATAGCAATTATTGGAGAAAAAGGAGCCGATTATGAATTGCTTTTAAAGGCACACAAAGGTTCTGGGAATAAAGAAAAACAAGAGGCTGCCCCAGCAGCAAAATCAGAGGAAAAGCCTGCTGAAAAAGCTCCTGAGCCTAAAAAAGAAGCACCTAAATCCCAACCTGCTGCTTCAGATTCTTCCAGCGAAAATGGTAGAGTGAAAGCCTCTCCGTTGGCCAAAAAACTTGCATCTGAAAAAGGAATTGATATTTCTTTGGTCAAGGGATCAGGTGATTCAGGCAGAATTGTCAAAAGGGATGTAGAAAACTTCACTCCGGAAAAGGCAACTTCCTCAGCACAGACACCTAAGGAAGGCGCTTCAGCTCCACAGGTAGGTCAGGAATCCTTTAGAGAAGAAAAAGTCTCTCAAATGAGGAAAGTCATTGCCAAGAGACTTGCTGAAAGTAAATTCTCTGCTCCCCACTTCTACCTCACCATGGAAATCAACATGGATAAAGCAATTGAGGCAAGAAAGAGCATGAATGAAATTTCACCTGTCAAAATTTCTTTCAATGACATGGTGATCAAAGCTGCAGCAGCTTCCCTTAAGCAGCATCCAAAAGTGAACTCCTCATGGTTGGGAGACAAAATAAGGTACAACGACCATGTCCATATAGGAATGGCTGTAGCAGTGGAAGAAGGTCTCCTTGTCCCTGTAATCAGATTTGCTGACAGCAAGTCACTGTCCCAAATCAGCAATGAAGCCAAATCCCTTGGAGGAAAAGCAAAAAATAAAGAACTACAGCCAAAAGACTGGGAAGGAAACACCTTTACCATCTCGAACTTGGGAATGTTTGGTATTGATGAGTTTACGGCCATTGTCAATCCTCCTGATGCTTGTATTCTTGCCGTAGGTGGAATCAAGGAAACGGTGATTGTAAAAAATGGTCAAATGGTAATTGGCAATGTCATGAAAGTGACCTTGTCCTGTGACCATAGAGTAGTGGATGGTGCAGTTGGTTCTGCTTTCCTACAGACATTTAAAAACCTCCTTGAGGATCCAGTCAGAATATTGATATAAATTGGAAATACTGTCAATAAGTCCTGTTTTTACAGGACTTATTTGTTTTGTACGGTTATTGGAATAAAACCGTCAGGTTTAAGAATCTCCTCACTACATGATGGTTTTTAAACTGCTCAAAATTCACTTTAAGCATATTGAAATGGAGAAAATCAAATCAACTACCGTAGTTGCGATCAAACACAACGGAGAAGTAGTCATCGGAGCTGATGGACAGGCGACCATGGGGAATACAGTCGCCAAAAGCACAGTGAATAAAATTCGCAAATTGCAAGGAGGAAAGATAGTCACGGGTTTTGCAGGTTCAACAGCTGATGCATTTACCTTATTGGAAAAGTTCGAAGAAAAGCTTGGTGCCTTTGGGAACAATATGAAAAGGGCTGCAGTTGAACTGGCCAAAGAATGGAGAACTGACCGCATGTTGAGTAAGTTGGAAGCCATGATGATTGTGGCGGATCATCAAGATATCCTGATTATCTCGGGAACTGGAGATGTTATAGAGCCTGATATGGAAATTGCAACTATAGGTTCTGGAAGTATGTTTGCCCAATCTGCAGCTAGGGCACTTAAAAAATTTGCTCCCCAACTTTCAGCGGAAGATATGGTCCGCGAAAGTCTTGGTATTGCGGCTGACGTGTGTATTTATACCAATCACAATCTCGTAGTAGAAAAAGTCACCAAGTAAATTAAAGATAAAGAGGCCTTAAGAATTCACCTTTTTAGGGCCTCATTTTATTGTTTTCCCGTTGATCTAAATTCAGGCGATTTTTAATAGGTTTATCCCCAATTGTACCACAAGGCAAATTCTCTTTGATTATCTGGCTGAAAGACAGAAGACCAAAGTATTCCAGGGTTCCATTATTCGAGATATTTCTGATGAATTTTAAGCCTTCTGGCAAGAAAGCGGATA
>DAIPZN010000056.1:0-28514 GCA_036782195.1 Cyclobacteriaceae bacterium
CTTATATACCTTAAAAATGATATTTAATGTAAAATCAAATTTTTATACCCCATACATAACTTTTATCATTTTATATTGACCTTAACTAACTAAACTAAACTAAAATGAAGCGAACTCTATTTTTCATGGCCTTAATGGCCCTGATTGTGCAGCATACATTTGCGCAATCTAGGGCCATTAGCGGCACGGTCACTTCCTCGGAAGACGGCGAACCCATTCCAGGTGTAAGTGTGGTTATTGTCGGTACTACAATCGGTACTGTTACTGACATTGACGGAGGATTTACGATCAATATGGGCAGTGGTCAGAATGTCCTGCGTTTTTCATTTGTGGGCATGGAATCCAAAGATGTTACTGTTGGAAATCAACAGCAAATTAACGTCGTACTAGATCCAGACGTACAGGCGCTGACAGAAGTGGTGGTCACCGCTCTTGGTGTCTCCCGGGACGAAAGATCCCTTGGCTATGCCATTCAAACTGTGTCAGGAGATAGGCTCTCAAGTGTGCGGGAACCCAATCTTGTAGGTTCTCTGGCTGGTAAGATAGCCGGTGTACAGGTCATTGGGTCTTCTGGTGCTGCTATTGGAGGTACTCAAAATATCCGATTAAGGGGAATCAACTCCTTAGTGGGTGGTTCTCCTCTATTTGTAATTGATGGCACACCAATTTCCAATCAAAGCTTCTCACCTGACAATGATAACCCAGGAAGAGATTATGGAAACCTGGCTGGAGACATCAATCCTGATGATGTGGAAAGTATTTCAGTTTTGAAAGGACCCTCTGCAGCGGCCCTTTATGGGAATAGGGCAGCAAATGGTGTAATCATCATCACCACCAAAAAAGGAAGGTCAGGCAAAGCCGGTATTGGTGTAGAGATCAACCATAGTACCACATTTGATCGCGTGTATGTATTGCCGAATTACCAAAATGAATATGCAGGAGGCTATACGCAAGACCTGCTAAGATTCAATTTCAATCCCGCAGTACATCCAGAGTCATGGGAAGCTTTTGACGGACATCCAATGCTTAATTATGCGGCAGATGAAAGTTGGGGACCTAGAATGGATGGAACACCAGTAAGACACTGGGACAGCTGGTATCCGGGTGCATCATTTGGAGAATTAAGACCTCTTCTCCCCCAACCCAACAATATCCGTGATTTCTTCAATACAGGAAGCACCTTCAATACCGGTGTAGCCTTGTCAGGTGGTGACGAAACCTCCACATTCCGACTTAGCCTGAACAACGTGACTCAACAAGGTGTAATGCCAAATAGCTCCCTGACCAAAAATAATGTGGGCTTTAACGGGACACTTAAACTAACTGATAGACTTAGTGCAGGTGTGAATTTCAATTTTACCGGAACCCAAGGAACAGGAAGGCCTGCTTCTGGTTACACTGGAAGAAATCCGGTCAACTCCTTTAACCAGTGGTTTCAGCGGCAAGTGGACATGGATAGGCTTCGGGATTACAAAAATCCAGACGGTACATTCCGCACCTGGAACATCCGCTCTCCTTCTGACACCCGTCCTTTGTATTGGGACAATCCTTTTTATGAAGCATTTGAAAATGCCCCTCAAGACAAGCGGGACAGAATCTTTGGAAACTTTAACCTCGGCTACCAATTCAATGACTATTTAAAGGTTACAGGATTCATCAGAACAGACTTTTTCAACCAGAAGATTGAAGAAAGAATCGCTTCCGGGGGTTTGGACCTGGATTTCTATGGTGTAAGGCAAATAGTAGCAAGGGAGGACAACTATGAATTCCTTGCCCAGTATGACAGGACATTCGGCGACCTTTCCCTAAGTGCAACTGCTGGTGGCAACATTCGTCGAAACACCTTTGACCAAATGCGTCAAGAGACCGTCGGTGGATTGTCAGTACCGGGGTTTTATAACATTGAAGCCTCAGTAGACAGACCATTGAACAGAAGTTTCAGCAGTATCAAGGAAGTTCGCAGCTTGTATGGTAGTGTGTCTTTGGGGTATCAAAATACAATATTTGTTGATGCCACACTCAGAAATGACTGGTCATCTGCATTGCCGGTCAACAACAACAGCTACCTCTACCCTTCTCTATCTACAAGCTTTGTCTTTTCTGAGCTGATGGGTGGAAGAAGCAATTTCTTCAGCTATGGAAAGTTGAGACTGAGCTATGCACAGGTTGGCTCAGACATTGACCCTTACGACATTGCTGTTGTCTATCAAGTTGGGCTTCCGTATGGCTCCTTGCCTAACCTCAATGTCCCAGCCACATTCCCCAATCCTAATTTGAGACCTGCGCTTTCTTCTTCCTATGAAGCAGGTGTGGATTTGAGGTTTTGGAATGGGCGTGCCAACCTAGATGTGACTTACTACAGAAATGACAACAAGGACCAGATCATCAATCTAGCAGTACCTGGTTCTAGTGGCTATACCGGTGCGATCATCAACGCCGGCAACATCCGAAGTGAAGGTATTGAAGTGGTTTTGGGTGGTGAGATCATGAATAGGGGTGATTTCACCTGGAATGCCAATTTGAATCTCGCCAGAAATATGAACGAGGTAGTGGAGCTCGCTGAAGGTCTAGACAACAGGTTGCTGCAATCAGCTTTCTGGGGAATGACATTGAATGCTCGCGTAGGACAGCCATGGGGTACTTTGATCGGCACAGGCTTTACCTACAATGATGCCGGGCAGCCCATCATCAATGAAGACGGAAGCTATGTGACTACCCAAAACAAATTGTTGGGAACAGTGCTCCCTGATTTTACTGGAGGATTCTCCAATACTTTTCGCTACCGCAACTGGGACTTGACTGCATTTCTTGAATTTCAGGTAGGTGGCCAGTTCTACTCCGTAACCAAAATGTTCAATGCCTACTCAGGGTTATCTGCTGAGACTGTGGGCACCAATGATAGAGGCTTCCCTATGCGGGATCCAGTGGAAGATGGAGGTGGAATCCGTGTAGATGGTGTACTGCCATCAGGAGAACCACATTCAGTATATGTTGACCCTTATGACCACTTCAGCGGTCTGTTTGCCCTGCACGAAAGATGGATCTATGATGCCTCATTCTTCAAGTTGAGAGAGCTGAGATTAGGCTATACTCTACCTGCTAGGTTGGTAGACAGAACTCCTTTTCACACAGCAAATGTAGCTGTCATTGCACGTAACCTTTGGTTGATCCATACCAATGTGGACGGATTGGATCCTTCAGAATTCGGATCGGGCGCAAATGGACTTGCCTATTTTGAAAGTGGTCAGTTGCCTGGAGTAAGATCCATAGGTTTCAACATCAGGTTAGGACTTTAAATCAGACAAATCATGAAAAACATAAAAAATAAATTACTCGCTCTAGCAGCAGGGGCCTTGCTGCTAAGCAGCTGCGGGGATTTTGGTGACATGAATGTAGATCCAAATAGACCCTCTGCCCCACTTACATCCAGCTTGCTCACAGGAGCGCAGCGCAATGTGAATACAATTATAGGAGATGCCACTAGCACACTTTATACGCAGCATTTATCCGAAAAGCAATATACCGAGGCTTCCAGATACCAAACCATCTACTTCAATTTCAACGATTTCTACTCAGGCCCCTTGATGAACCTGCAGCGGATCATTGAGCTGAACACCAATGAAGAGACCAGAGGAACAGTATTGGCAGCTGGAAGCAATGAAAATCAGCTAGCGGTAGCACGTATCCTAAGGGCGTATTTCTTTTCAGTAATGACTGACCGATGGGGGGACCTACCTTATTCTGAAGCATTGCAAGGTGAAAAAAACTTTTCCCCTGCATACGATTCTCAGGAGTTTATCTACTCAGACCTACTCAATGAACTACGCGAAGCGTCGCTACAGATCAACGAAGGTCCTGCTGTGGCAGGTGATTTCCTTTTCAATGGAAACATGGAAAACTGGAGACGATTCGCCAACTCATTGCGCATGGTTCTTGGACTTCGCTTGAGCAATGTCGCTCCTGAACTGGGCAGACAGCACTTTGTTGAAGCTTACCAAAGCGGCATGCTTACCAGTGACTTCTTCTATCCTTATCAGGCAGATGCAAATAATCAGAACCCCTGGTTTGCGCGCTATTTAACCCGGGTGGATTATGCAATCAGCAACACCCTCTACGATTACATGAATCCTTTAGCTGATCCACGGCTTCAGGTGTATGCCGATCCAGCTGCTGCAACAGGGACGATTCAACCCATGCCTTATGGGGTATCCAACACTGTGGCTGGATCTATTACCAATGCTGCTGTTTCTTATTTGGGAGCAGAATACCGTCAGCAGAATGCCCCCCTACCGATTCTGACCCAGGCACAGCTGCACTTCAGCTTGGCAGAGGCAGCTTTCAGGGGCTGGGTCAGCGAAGATGCCGGACAGCACTACAACCAGGCCATCCAGGCTTCATTTGAGCAGAACGGGGTTTATACACCTGCCGCTTTGACGGCCTATCTGGCACAGCCACAGGTCACTTGGAATCCTGCACGGGCTCTGGAATTGATCGGCAACCAAAAGTGGGTTGCCCTATATCTTCAGGGTTTCGAAGCCTGGTCTGAATGGAGAAGGCTGGATTATCCAAGGCTTAATCCTGCCGTGGATGCGCTCAACCAGAGCAGGCAGATCCCAAGAAGGCAGGCCTATCCGGTGACTGAAAGGGACATTAATACCACCAATTACAATGCGGCAGTTGCCCGTCAGGGTGAAGACACCCTCGATACCAATGTGTGGTGGGATGTCAATTGATATTTTAACAACTTTTCTCTTAATTTCAGGAAAACCCTCAGACATTTGAGGGTTTTTCTTTTTTCCCAACTTATGGATTGCCAGTATTTTGCTGCTTAGCATGAGCAAAGAAGTTGTAATATAGAGACATGATTAAGGCAAACACCGCTATCCCTACTGTCAATATATCCACCCACAAGTCCGGTAGCCTCAGCCCAAAAAGCCTAATCAATAAATAACTGATATAAGAGTCTGGAATTCCAGTCTCACCTTTTTCTGCCAGTATCCTCCAGTGCCAATCTGTCAAAATACAGTATCCCCAACCATACCAAAAGCCCAATACCAGCCAGGATGCAAAAGTAAGTCCGATGACAATCAAGTGTGCTTTTCTCCATCGCTTAACCAACCATCCAAACATATTGAAGAGCACCAAAATGGTATGGAAAAACAAAAATCCATAATCCCCCAATTCAAGCATCCATGTAGTCAATATACCAACCATTTATTTTGTAAACGGGAATCAGTCAGGAAAGGCTTGATGAAAATGATGAAAAATTCAAGCCCATGAAGGGGTTAACCGGCTACCGCAGCGAAAAGCAGTTTTGAAAGATCTGCTATAATTTCATCAGCTTGAGTGATTGAAGAGAAATTTTCAACAAAAACCACAATAATGATTGGATTATCAGTGAAAACTATGCCGGCATCTCCTCGAATATAATCCAATGTCCCGGTTTTGTGGGCCAGTTGATATCCCGGCAAACCTGCAGCAATAGCATCTTTGTCTTCACATCCAAAAAGGAGGTCAAGAATATACTCCTTGGCTTTGGCGCTCATGCCTTGCCCCATATAAATCCAAGTGAGCAATTCTGCCATTTCCTTTGAGGAAGTAAAATTCTGCTTGCCCTCCTTGATGGCTTCAAAATCCATCATTTTCCGGTTCAGCTGAGTGTCCTTACAACCTATAGCCTGTAATTTGCGGTTCACCCGCTCTTTTCCAATCCGGTCGATAATAATGTTGGCAGCAGTATTGTCTGAAATCCTCATCATTTCTCGTGCGAGAAAGTCAAAGGAATAACGCTCACCTGCCATACTATGTTGAATCTCACCTGCCCCACCTACAATATCCTCATCTTTAAGCACATACTCTTCATCCAGACTAAGCTCCTCCTGGTCTACTGCTTCCATTAACGCAATTAATATGGGTATTTTAATGATACTTGCCGATGGGACGCGCTTTTCTTGATTGTATCCAAAGGGTGATGCCACTTCTGCCATATTCAATGCCGTAAAGGAAACTCTTACGGATTTTGGAAGTTGTTCTACATATTGGGCCACACCAGTATGCTGCGCAGCAACCGAAAACGGTAAAATCAGGAAAACTAGCAGCTTCATTATACTCCTTTGCATCATAGATTTGGGTTAGAGCAGGTTATCCTAAGTTAACGCAATTCTATAGCAAAACAAGGTACTCAAGGAGGCCATTAAATCTCAATCGGTATCTAAACTAAAGATTAAGCAAAATAGCTAGCAGCTTCATCAGGCAGTCCTTTGCATTATCTGGGGATCATTTCTATATTTTATTCTTTTTCAAATTTATTATTAACTATATTTTTACTGTGCCTATTTTTGCGAAATCTATTTTAAAAGGGCATATTTATTGCTGACCCGGTAAATAGTGGGAAATGGTGTCAAAACACCCTCATGCTGTACCAAAAAATACCAAAATCAATGAAAAAAACCCTCACATTTGCACTTCTTTTAGCTACTACCTTACAATTTTCAGTTATTGCCCAAGAAGAAGGACCAGTTGGTTCCCTAGATTCAGGGACCATCTCCAGTCAGTTTGATTACATCAATAGCATTTCCAACAACTTCCAAGAATATAAAGTAGTCAAACGGACTCACCTTGACAAGATCAGGCAAAATGTATTGGACTCTCTCAATGTCTTCAAAGAAGAACTGGTAATTGTCAATCAGGAACTGGGGGCCAGGCAGGAAAAGATAAATGCCTTAGAAAAACAAATGACCCAGGCAAATCAAAACTTAGAAACTGCAGAAGCTGCAAGAGACAATTTTGAAATTTTGGGTATCCCTATCCACAAATCCGCATTTACTACTTTAATGGGATTGATCATTGGTGTCTTAGCGGCAGCGTTGTTATTCTTCCTCTTCAAATATAGCAAGAGCCATAAAGTCATCAGTCAGGCAAGAAAAGACCTCGCAGAAACAGTAGAAGAACTCGAAAACCATAGAAAAAACACCTTGGAGCGCGAGCGGAAACTGAAAAGAGAGCTTGTAGATGCATTGAACAGAAAAGTAAATTGATCATAGAAAACATAAAAAAATCCCCTGTCGAAAATTTATCGGCAGGGGATTTTTATAAGCATATTGAAAATGCTTAAGTCAATAAAATCAACAACAAGAGGATGATAATGATTGCTCCAACAGACACATAAACACCTCCACCAATTTGTCTAGCCTCTTTTTTCATCTCCCTCAATTCATTTCTCACTTCTTTACGCTCAGCATTAGTCATTTCTGAAAAATCTAGGGCTTTAATTTCAGCCACACGGGTTTCTATCTCATCCACTCTCGCTTGTTCTTCTGGAGTGAGTTCAGTTTTCTCTTTGGACTTGTCGCCTGCCATTACAGGAGTCGAAACAGTTACAAACAATAGCATCATGGATAGAAAAAAAGCTGCAGTTTTCATATAAAATGTAGTTTAAGTTTGAAAATAGATAAAACAAAACGATTACGTCTAGCTTAAACATAGCAAGAAGAATACCAACATTTAACGCTGTCCTCACACGGTATTAGACTTCCTTTTCATTATTATTTGTAATTTAGCCAAATGTCTAGGGTAGGATCACCTACCTATTTTCGCATCTTTCCACCGAACTTATGTCACCAAAAGGAGATAAAAAACTCTTCCTACTAGATGCAATGGCACTGATATACAGGGCTCATTTTGCATTTAGCAAAAATCCGCGAATCAATTCCAGAGGCCTCAACACAGGAATCATGTTAGGCTTTACCAATACGCTGTTAGAGGTTTTAGAAAAAGAAAAACCCACCCATATCGCTGTAGTCTTTGATACACATGCCCCTACTTTCAGACATGTTCAGTTTGAGGCCTATAAGGCCAACCGGCAAGAACAGCCAGAAGATATAGCAGTGGGCATTCCATGGGTAAAAGAAATTGTAAAAGCATTCAATATTCCAGTCCTTGAATTAGATGGCTATGAGGCGGATGACCTCATTGGCACCTTGGCTAAAAAGGCTGAGCGGACAAGTTTTGTGGTATATATGATGACCCCAGACAAGGATTATGGACAATTGGTTGAAGACCACATCTACTTGTACAAGCCCGCTTTTATGGGTAATGGTGTAGACATCATGGGACCTAAAGAAGTCTGTACGAAGTGGGATATTGTAGATGTGGATCAGGTACGGGATATACTTGGCCTAATGGGAGATGCCGTGGACAATATTCCTGGCATTCCCGGAATTGGAGAAAAGACAGCAGTCAAATTGCTGAAAGAATTTGGTTCATTGGAAGAATTGCTCAAAAACACCGACAAGCTAAAGGGAAAGCAAAAGGAAAATGTAGAAAATTTTGCCCAACAAGGCCTTTTATCAAAAGAACTCGCAACCATTAACATCAACGTTCCCATAGAATTCAATGAAGAAGCACTTCGGTACGAAGCACCTGATGAGGAAAAATTGAAAGCATTGTTTGCAGAACTTGAATTTCGCGCATTGACGCAGCGGGTATTCGGCGAAAAAATCCAAAAACCCCAGATCAAAGTCAATGAGCAACTGGGACTTTTCTCCGGACCAGCTGAACCGGCCACCGTACCTTCTGAAATTGTAGAAGCTGCAGAAGCAATTTCAGAACCCGTATCTGGAATACAAGAGACAATCCACAGTTCCTTACATGATTATCATAAAGTAGATACAGAAACAGCAATCATCCAACTGATCAAGCATCTCGAGGTTCAGGAGGAATTTTGCTTCGATACTGAGACGACCTCGCTCAACCCAAACGAGGCTGAACTCGTGGGTCTTTCATTTGCTTACATGCCTGGAGAGGCTTTTTACGTACCATTCCCCGCTGATCAACATGCCGCCCAGCAAAGGCTGGAACTCTTCAGAACAATATTTGAAAATAAGAATATTGGTAAAATAGGTCAGAACGTCAAATATGACATCCTGATCCTTAAAAATTATGGAATAGAAGTCAATGGCAGGCTGTATGACACCATGTTGGCCCATTATCTAATTGAACCCGAAGGGAAGCATTCTATGGATTGGCTTGCACAACAGTACCTGAATTATTTACCTGTTTCGATAGAGTCATTGATCGGTAAAAAAGGCAAAAACCAAGGTACTATGCGAGATGTAGCTGTAGATGAGGTGGTGGCTTACGCATCGGAGGACGCTGATATCACTTTAAGACTTAAACAAAAATTTGATCCCATAATTCAAAAAAACAACCTCAGTAAACTACTGCATGAGGTAGAAAATCCCTTGATCAATGTGCTTGCGGCTATGGAATTTGAGGGTGTTCGCATTGATACAGGTAGTTTGGCAGAGCTTTCCATATTGTTGGAAAAAGAAAGCAGGGAAATCGAGCAGCGGGTATATCAACTTGCCGGAGTGAAATTCAATATCGCCTCTCCCAAGCAACTTGGTGAAGTACTATTTGCCAAGCTCAACCTTGACCCCAAAGCTAAAAAAACCAAAACGGGTCAATATGCCACGGGTGAAGAAGTACTAAGCAAATTAGCCGGTGAACATGAAATAGCAGAGGCCATATTGGATCACAGACAGATGGTCAAGCTGAAATCTACCTACGTAGATGCACTCCCGACCATGATCAATCCAAAAACAGGCAGGGTCCACACCACTTACAACCAATTTGTGGCTGCTACAGGAAGGCTTTCTTCCATCAATCCAAACTTACAGAACATCCCAATCAGGACTGCCCGTGGAAGGGAAATCCGGAAGGCATTTGTACCCAGGGATGAAAACCATGTTTTGCTGGCAGCTGATTATTCGCAGATTGAGCTTAGGTTGATGGCTGCATTTTCAAAAGATGAATCCATGCTTGAAGCCTTCAAAAACGGTAGGGATATTCATGCTACTACCGCTGCCAAGATTTTCAATGTCTCTCTTGATGCAGTCACTACAGATATGCGTCGAAAGGCGAAAACAGCCAACTTCGGCATCATCTATGGCATCTCGGCTTTTGGTCTTTCCCAAAGGCTATCCATACCAAGATCAGAAGCCAAAGAAATTATCGATGCTTATTTCATGGAATTTCCCGCTGTCAAAGCTTATATGGATGACTGCATAGAAAAAGCAAGGAAAAACGAATATGTTGAAACCATTTTGGGTAGAAGAAGATATCTCAGGGACATCAACAGCCGCAACCAAACCATGCGGGGCTTTGCTGAGCGGAATGCCATCAATGCTCCGATCCAAGGATCCGCAGCAGACTTGATTAAAATTGCCATGATACAGGTCCATGAATGGATGCTTAAGGAAAAATTAAAATCCAAAATGATTCTTCAGGTACATGATGAATTGGTATTTGATGCCCATAAGGAAGAAGTGGAGCTGCTCAAAAAGCACATCCCTGGCATCATGACCAATGCTGTCTCTTTGCTTGTCCCTCTGGAGGTGGAGGTAGGCATCGGTTCCAACTGGCTGGAAGCACATTGATCCTTCACCTGAGCATCAGCCTATCATGACAAAAAAAATAAAAACCTCTTTCTTTTGCCAAAGCTGCGGAGCACAAAGTCCGAAATGGCTAGGCAAGTGCCCTGCTTGCGGGGAGTGGAATACTTACGTTGAAGAAATTATTGCCAAAGAAGACCCTTCTGTAGGACAATGGAAAATCGGCTCATCTAAAGAAAGAAAGGCGGCCCCTAAAAGACTTCAAGAAATCGACTTTGAGGCACAGCCACGGATAATTACCGGAGATGCAGAGCTTGATAGGGTTTTGGGAGGAGGTATAGTTCCTGGTTCTTTGGTATTGATCGGTGGCGAACCGGGTATAGGAAAATCCACCCTGATGCTACAAATCGCACTTTTGCTCAATAAGACTAAGGTCTTATATGTCTCAGGTGAAGAAAGCGAGTCCCAAATCAAAATGAGGGCAGAACGCATGTCCCTAACTTCTGAGAGCTGCTATATTCTGACCGAAACCAATACCCAACAGATCTTTCAGCACATTGAACTGCTGCAGCCTGATATTTTAATTATTGATTCTATTCAGACCCTGCACAGCCAATATATAGAATCGGCGGCTGGCTCTGTAAGTCAGGTAAGAGAATGTACAGCGGAGCTTATGAAATTTGCCAAAGAGACAGGCACTCCTGTTTTCTTGATTGGACATATTACCAAAGAAGGTTCGATAGCCGGACCTAAAGTCCTCGAACACATGGTAGACACGGTGCTGCAATTTGAAGGGGATAGGCACTTGATTTACAGAATCCTAAGAACATCCAAAAACCGGTTTGGCTCCACCAATGAGCTTGGCATTTATGAAATGCGTATCGAGGGGCTGAGACCAGTAGCAAATCCTTCTGAGATATTGCTTACCCAAAGAGAAGAGGTGCTGAATGGAGTAGCAATAGGCGCCATGATAGAGGGCAATAGACCCCTACTCATAGAAATCCAATCGCTGGTAAGTCCTGCTACATATGGCACTCCCCAAAGAAGCAGTACGGGCCATGACGCCAAAAGGCTCAACATGCTACTCGCCGTACTTGAAAAAAAGGGAGGAATGAGACTTGGGCAACAGGATGTATTCCTCAATGTAGCCGGTGGACTTAAAGTAGACGATCCTTCACTGGATCTGGCAGTATGCGCCTCTTTGATATCTTCTTACGAAGACACAGCTGTTCCCTCGGATCTCTGCTTTGCAGGGGAAGTTGGATTGGGTGGAGAAATCCGTGCTGTCAGCAAAATCGAAAACCGGATAGCAGAAGCTGAAAAGCTGGGCTTCAAAAAAATAATCGTTTCCAAATATGCCATTAAGGGTGTGGATGTAAATAAATTCAATATCCAAGTCATCTCAGTCAGCAAACTGGAAGACATGTACCAATCCTTGTTTGGCAACTGACAGGATTGACATGATTCTTGTACTGGTCAATCAAAAAGCATATGACTTATCAAAAAATCCTTAGGTTACGCCCCTATCCAAGAGGTTTTCACTTGATTACTGACCAAGTTGTCAGCGGATTTCCTGAAATACAGGCGATCAAGCATGGCCTGCTACATGTTTTTATCCAACATACCTCTGCTGGGCTTAGCATCAATGAAAATGCAGACCCTTCTGTACGAAAAGACTTTGAAACATTTATAAGTGACCTGGTTCCTGAAAGCTACACCAAGTTTATCCACACCTACGAAGGGGATGACGATATGCCAGCACATATCAAAAGCAGCTTGATGGGAAGCAGCATACAGATCCCCATTACCAATGGAAGGCTTAATTTGGGTACATGGCAAGGCATATACCTTTGTGAGTTCAGAAATGAAGCTACTCCACGCACATTAGTATTGACGGCAATGGGGGAGTGAGTTATACACATTGCCTAATTCATGATATCCATGGGACGAATAATATCTTTTCTGCTGACAGCGGCATTTCTATATTCATGTGATCCAGCCCAGTACATCTTGATTAAAAACAGGACAGGTGAACCTGTATCCATGATCTGGACGACCAAGTTGGATAGCCTTACCCTGCAGCAAGAGGATGAGCCGGACAACAAGCGAAGCATCATTTCTTTAGGTGTAAAAGCTCCCGAAAAAGATGCCTTGTTATTTTTTGGACAAGGAAAGTGGACGGATCAGCTAATAGATGAATATGTAGAACAAAGCGTAGAGTCCATAGAGTGGATTGGTCTTGACAGCAGGATAGAAATGCGGGATGAGCAGGAGATTCAGGAGTTTCTAAAGAGCAGAAAATCCTGGCTTTCGCCCAACAAGATTGTGATTATAATAAGATAAAATAACAACCTGCTAGTTGATTAGATACTTTATCAAAATTTTTTCTAGATCGTGTTCAGCCTTATGAAATTTTAAAAATACAAGTAAAGCCAAACGAAGGATTAATTTTACCTTTAATATAAATGGATTGAGTCTTGAGTATGCAATGACCTAATTTTACTCAAGCTTATTCCCATGAAATTCCCTTTAATTACCCTTTTGATGTTTGCTGCTGGCCAGTTGATGGCCCAAAGCCTTCGTCCTCAACTGCCTGGCCTTATTGCAGATAAAATTACTTATCCCATCGTGTTGGATGCGGTACTTGATGAGCCTATTTGGCAAGAAGGTGAATGGGCTACAGACTTTCAGCAGTTTTATCCTTCCGACAGTTCTAAAGCTTTGGCGCAATCCAAAGTCAAGATCGCGTATGATGACAAGTTTCTCTATATAGCAGCTGTAATGTACAACCTCGAGCCTCGGTCCAAATACGTCAGCACCTCACTCAGAAGGGATTATAGAGGTGAACAAAATGACGGCATCAGCTTTATTTTCGACACCTTCAATGACAATACCAATGCTTTTCAGTTTGGGGTAAATCCATATGGCGTTCAACGCGAATCACTCATTGCAAATGGAGGGATGCAACCTAGCGACTTGAGCTTAGCTTGGGACAACAAGTGGTTTTCTCAAGCCAAAATATATGATGACCATTGGATTGTAGAGATTGCGATTCCATTTTCCACGCTGCGCTATTCTGATGGATCATCCAATTGGAATGTCAATTTCTACAGGGTGGATAGTAGATACAACGAGCGAAGTGTATGGGCTCCAGTTCCGAGAAACTACTCCGTCATTGCCCTTGCATTTTTGAGAAAGCTCATCTTTACAGAGCCGCTAAAAAAGGAAGGGGCAAATATTTCCCTCATTCCTTATGGCGCCATGGTGACCAACAGGAACTTTATCAACGACACTGCTACACCTCCCAAACCTGCTTTTGGTGGGGATGCCAAGATAGCAGTAGGCCCTGCTTTAAATATGGATTTGACTGCAAATCCTGATTTCTCACAAGTAGAGGTGGATGAACAAGTGACAAATCTGGATAGGTTTGAGATTTTCTTCCCGGAAAGACGGCAGTTTTTTTTAGAAAACGGCGATTTGTTTGCGGATTTTGGCACCCGGAATATCAGGCCTTTTTTCTCCAGAAGAATAGGTGTGGCAAGGGATGAGAATACAGGTCAAAACGTGCAAAATCAAATTCTTTTTGGAGCGCGAATAAGTGGCAAGCTAGATGAAAACTGGAGAATAGGTGCCATGAACATGCAAACAGCTAATGACGAATCTAGGGGAATCGTAGGCAAGAACTTTACTGTCGCAGCAGTTCAGAGAAAGGTTTTTGCACGTTCGAATATAGGTGCGATTTTGATCAACAGGGAAAGCTTCAATTCCGAAGGGACTTTGCCTCTGTTTGACCCTCAGATGTACAATAGGCTTGCAGGCTTGGATTACAATTTGGCATCTGCGGACAATAAGTGGAGTGGGAAGTTTTTTTATCATAGAACTTTTGAAGATCAGGACAAACCAAATGCTTCGGCTGCTCATGCACAGTTGAACTTCAATGACCTGCATTGGGATGTAAATGCCAGCTTATCTGCAGTAGGGGAGAATTTTAATCCTGTGGTTGGTTTTACGCCTCGCAACGACTATAAAAGAGCCATGTCTAGAGTCGGTTATCAGTTTTTTCCAAAATCTACATGGATCAATAGGCATGGCCCAGGTGTGGAAGCAGAGGTCTTGTGGAATGAGCGCTTGGGAATTACCGACGAATCATATTCCTTATTTTACAGGACCCAATTCCAATCCCTTTCGACCCTTGCCTTTACGGCTTCCAATACATTTACTTATTTATTTGCCCCTTTTGACCCTACCAGGACAGGAGGTGCTGCTTTACCCGCATTTACAGGATATAGAAATTCCACATGGGGCTTTAGGTATATGGCTAATCCTCGTAGGGTTTTTTACCTTACTGCAAGAGGTGAGATGGGTCAATATTATACCGGAAACATCAAAAGCATTTCGGGTTCACTCAACTGGCGCATGGGATATTTGGCAAATATTTCCATGAACTTAAGCTATAACAACATCAGGCTACCAGAGCCTCAAAATGATGCAGACCTATTCCTCGTGGGACCAAGAGTAGACTTGACATTTAGCAAAAGCCTTTTTTGGACTACCTTTATACAATACAATAATCAGATCAACAATATCAACCTCAATACAAGGCTGCAATGGCGTTATGCTCCTGTATCAGATTTGTTTTTGGTATACACAGACAATTATTTCGCAGACACGTTTGCCTCCAAGCAGCGTGCCTTTGTCATGAAACTCAATTATTGGTTCAACATGTAGGCCTTACTCCAACTGGTTTTTGGAGAATTCAAAAAGAAAGTAAACCACCGGCCCCACCATCAAGACTGGCAACACAAATACAATAAAATAAGGGATTCCTGTGCCTCCGTTGGAGCCCGTTGTGTAAGATAGCACCTCGATAATGATAAAAATAAAGACCATGTTGATTTTGATCCATCGCATCAATCGTTGGTTGATTTGCAACAACTTGGCCTGTTTCTGCGGATCTACCTCAATGACATGCTCAACTGGAATGGGTCTCCTGTTCCGGTAAGTTAGCATGATATAAATTGCAGTGGCAATTACAGGCATGGTATAGGTCATATTACTGGCCCAATAGTAAGATGGGTTCTTGAAAAAAGAAAAATCCTGAGGTGCTGAACGCAGCTCCATCTCATGAAAATACCATGTCAATCCCCAAAGACAAACCAAAGCAACAAAGCAGAAAAATTCCATTACCTTATCCAGCCATGTCAACGGCTGGTAGTAATTTTTCTTTTCTAATAAGTCTTTCATAATGTGTTAAGCCTCTGTTTTGGGTGAATGGTCATACCAGAACATGCAACACTATTCTGGCCTATTTAAGTTGCAATTTGATCTTTTTCCCGGTACTAATAATAAAAGCTTCCCCATTTTGTTTTTCAGCTTGCACGACTTCTCCATTCAAATTCCACTGACGGTAAATAGACTGTGGGAAAGCCAAATGAATTTGCCAATCAGGCTTAGTTTGTTCGATCTCTATATGCAATCCATCAGCATCCTTCAGATAATGTACGTCTATCAGATTGTCTCCAACCAATACCTTATGAATAGAAGCTTTGTCCCATGAACTTGGAAGCAAAGGAGCAATGCGGATGGATCGTTTATGCGCCATGGGTTGAATGCCAAAGAACTGGGTAATGATGGGTACACCATAGCTATAGAGATTCCAAGCCTGGGCCATCATTCCATAATCAGGAGACACCTCATAAATAGATCCAGGCAATGCATATCCAAAGGAACGTGTCATCCGCTTCAAGTAGTCAAGTGCCTCATCTGGTCTTCCATAGTTGTTTTCACCAATTGCCGATACTCCTGTTGGCAAGGTCATCACCGCGCCGGTATATGAAAACACTTTGCTTCCTGCAAAAGAGCCTTCATCTGAACCAGCAGACTCATCTCTGTCTATCCCGGTAACAAAGGTACCAAAAGGATTGGTGAAACGCCTGGCTTTGTCCAATGCGACGATAGCTTTTTCTGAATCTGCCATACCCATCTCCATAGGTGTATTGACAACCCAATTGTGGAAAAGCACAAAACCCTGTTTCTTAGTAGGGTCATATCCTTTGAGTCTGTTTTGGGTTTGCTTCAGCTCTTCCACAGCCCAAGGCTTATCCAAAGTATCTGCCCTAACCAAAGCAGCTGAAATGAGGTGCAATGCTTCAGTTGTGGTTCCGATAAAATCAGCATATGATCCGAAATCAGGCACCCAAAACTCCTCATTTATCTTGACCTTCAATTGATCAGCTGTTTGTTGATAAGTCTGGCGCTGATCTTCATCACCCATGGCTTCAGCCATCAACGCGGCATCCGCAAATGCTTTCCAGGTGTACACTGCTACATCAATCATTTCAGATTCCAATCCGTGTATCTCCATCATTCCATATCCATCTGGAAAACCATTGCCATCTTCATCATTGGCTTCCATGAGCCATTCCAAACCTTTTTGGACAGTTGGATAGTAAGTTCTTAAAAATTCCTCATCACCCGTCCAAGTGTACACCCACCAGATCAACGACGCAAATTGAGGGGTCTCGTTGATATTGCCTGGATTGAATACTACCCCATTTGTACTGACTTCATGAATGATCCTCCCATTGCCATTGGCTTCTGAGAGCTTGTGGATAAGTGCCACGGTTTGATAGACAAGGTCCTTTCTGCCGGATGCAATTGCTCCTTTGAGCGTATATTCATTGTCAACACCAAACCACCAAGGATAATCAGGCATCCCTGCCCCAAGACCCCTGCCGATTTCAGGCACATCCCGTACCAGCCATTCCGTATTGTATTTCACCCATTCAAAGGCTTTTTGAAGTTCCTTATCAGGGATGTCAATGGATGCATAGGAAGCAAGATCCCGATAATGGGCAGCCTTCGCGTCAAACAATGCAGGTGTATTTGTTTTGATCAGCTCAAATATTCTTTCCGCTTCATCCAAGGAGGTATAGGATCCTGAAATGAAAAATTTTAAACTGCCACGGCTATTAGGTTTGATTGTCAAATCATAAGTCAGGGTTCCTGCAGCTCCCTTTCCTTGTGGAGAAAAAGTACAATCAGCCGAACTTCCTCCATGTGAAGTCGCAGCCTGGTCAGCACCAAATAACACATACCATTCATTACCCCCGTCTTTACCTCTCCAGGCATTTAGGTTTTGGTTATATTCCAACGCATCTGCATGGTCAACCATTCCAGATTCCTCACCAAGCCAAACAGGCATCAGATCCGTATGACCGGTAAACTCAAAATTCAGATTTAAAGAAGATGGAGATTGGTTGAGGATGTTGAATTCAACTACCATCCCTTGCTGTCCATCAGGCACAAATTGTACTCTTTCCACTAGAATTCCAGGGACCTTCCGGTAGATATGCTTGTTGGCAATAGGATAATTGATAAACTGATCTGCCTGATCAAGACAATATCTCACCTGATCCACCACAACAGCTGCAATAAATCCATCCATCAATTTGATCGGATGATTCCAGATGCCTCCCATCTCTCCTTGCACATGCCAGCCCAAATCAGGAAAGGTACCATCTTGATGTCCTACCATATATACACGATCACCGGCTGTGACATAGGGAGAAGCTAAATAAGCTGCCTTTCCTTCCAGCCCTTCCCATTCTGCCAGCTGATCAGATAGATTCCATTGGTTACTTTCCGCACAACTCCACAAAAACAGTATTGCCAGTAAGGCAAAAGGCATTTTTAACAATCGCTTAGGCGTGTGCATCTGAATAGGGTTTAGTGATTAAGGTTTATGAATGGCGGCCCCGATTTCTCTCCAGGTAACGAGTTTGATATCATTGGATTTGATCAACTCTTTGGCTTTTTGACTTGTAAAATAATCGAAGTCAGCTTGTCTCCAAGGGCTGTTCCAATAAGGATGCCTTACTGTAACACCCTTCATTTCTTCATCATCATAGGCCACATGTATCAACAGTACTGTAATACCTGGCTGTAGATTGGATAGCAAATCAGAATAATATCCAGCCATACCCATTTGGTCATAGGCAGCTGGAGACGCAGAATGAATGTAATGGATGATTGGCAAGTTATCCACATCTACAAAATCAAACAATGCCGGATTTGCCTTGATGATCCCACTTACCATTTCAGGTGACACCATTGCCGGAATTTGGTACTCCTGTGCAAGTTTAAGATAAGAAGCCAAATATTCTGGTCTCCCAAAAAAGACACAGCCCATGTGAGAATCCAGATGGGTAGGTTTTAATCCAATAGCTAAGGCCGCTTCAATTTGGGCACGCATTTCCTTTTCAACATCTTCTGGAGTTGCAAACTCAGCCACAGACGCACAGTCCGCAAACATGAATCCTTGGTCATTGCGCAAGCCTTTTGCGTCTGAGACAGGTCCCCATTTGTAGGTAAACCACTCATTGGTCAGGGTAATATGCACACCTATGTCCAAATGTGGATAATCCCGAACCATTTCCCCAACCTCCGTGGACCATGCGCAAGGCATCATGATACTGGTGGAGTTGACCACACCGGCAGTCATGGATTGGATGGTGGCTAAATTCTCGCTGTGGGAAAGTCCTATATCATCAGCATGGATAATGAGGAGCTTGTCTTTATCCGTATAACCTAATTTTTGGACCAGACTCTGCTGACCTAATGCCGCAAAACTTATCCACAATAAACAGAAGCTTGAAACGCTGAAATAGATTTTCATGGGCAAATTGGGTTTAAATGAGATTACTTTTCCCAGCCCCAAGCAGGTCCGGGACTTTCCACTTCTCGGGTAAGGTCAAATTTTACGGAGAAAAAACGATCTGTACCAATCCTTCTTAGGTTATAAGTAAAAGAGGTTTCATCTAAAGTTATCCACCACACATTAGCTGAAGCATGCGGGATTAGTTCGGCGGTCTCTTGGTCAGCAGGAAAAAACTGCATTCCGGGCATACCTGAATTTGTAGATGTACCGCCGTATTGGGTCACTTGATCTTCAGTGCCATCAGCATGCCGATGGTCATGTTTCAATTTGATCAAACCATTTTCCTTTGTCAAAACCCACGTACGGGATTTGTCTTCGCCAACAAAAAATGGGATGTGGATAAATCCTTCTCCACAATCCACGACATGCATGACGAGCTTTTGACCGGAAAAAGGATCATTCTCAGCTGGTGTCATCAGCGTACCTTCATATGCTTTACCACAATGACTGCTCAACTGATCCCAAAAGACCGTACTAGATCCCGTTCCTTGGCCCATTAAGCAAGTATACAGCATCATCAATGGCAACATCAGTACAGTTAGTCTTAGCATGGCTATAGGTTAAATTTCAATGGATTTTGAAATTAAACAATATGTGGCAAACAGCAAACACTTCCCCAAATCTGGAAGTTTAGGTTGCATATGAAATATTCAACTTCCCTGGTCTGGTTCAGAAATGACCTTAGGCTACATGACAATATAACTTTAACTCAGGCAATTCAAGATGCATCCTCAATTTTGGCGGTTTATTGTCTGCCAGAGGCCATCTCCGCATCTCCCGATTCGCATCGCAGAATTGGATCCCACAGACAATCGTTCCTTTTGGAGGCATTGATCGATCTTAAACAGAATCTACAAAAATCCGGGAATGACCTGTTGATAGTAAAAGAAAAATCTGCGGAAGTTTTGGTAAGCATCGCTAAAGACTCCCATATAGAAGCAATTTATTTTTCTCAAGAGGTGGGCACAGAAGAAATTGAGGAGGTTAGGCTTTTGGAGGACTTAGCAAAAAAGGAAGGAATAGCTACCCACTCTTTCTTCCAAAGCACTATGTATCACCCTAGAGATCTCCCATTTGCAATACAAGACATTCCGGATATATTCACCTCCTTCCGCCACAAATGTGAAAAACATGCTGTTTTTCAACAGCCCCTCCCCTCACCCCAAAACATTGTAATGACGCAAACAGCATGGACCTCAATAGACTTATCCACATTATACCGAGGCAAAGGATCCTGTCCCTACCTGGGTGGGGAGACTGAAGCCTGGAAAAGACTAAAGGAATATTTTTGGGAAAAAGATGCACTCAAAACTTATAAAGAAACCCGTAATGGCTTACTAGGTAAAGATTACAGCAGCAAGTTCTCCCCTTACCTCGCCCTTGGCTGCATTTCTCCCAGAGCCATTGCCTCAGAAGTTTTGCGTTATGAACAAGAGCGGACAAAAAACGAGTCAACTTACTGGATGTTGTTCGAGTTGCTTTGGAGAGATTACTTCAAATTTATTGGGATGAAGTATGGCTCCGGAATTTTCAAAAAATCCGGTATTCAACAAAAAGCTATTCATACAAAAAAGGATAAGGATCTTTTTTCAAAATGGATGTATGGAGAAACAGGTATTCCCTTTATTGATGCCAATATGCGTGAACTTATCCACACCGGGTTCATGTCGAATAGAGGAAGGCAGGTGGTTGCGAGTTTTTTGATCAATGATCTGAAACTTGATTGGACTTGGGGCGCAGCATATTTTGAGGAGCTGTTGGTGGATTATGATGTCACATCCAACTGGTGCAACTGGATGTATGTGGCAGGTGTGGGAAATGACCCAAGACCTAACCGGTATTTCAATATTCTAAAACAAGGTCAACAATATGATCCAGATGGGGCATTTGTGCGGCATTGGATACCGGAGCTAAAAGATCTAAAGGATTGGGATATCCACATTCCATTTCTGCTTCCTGAAAATATACTAAAGGCAAAAGGAATATCCTTAGGAAAAACTTATCCACATCCTGTTGTAAAACTTGAGTAATTTTGGACCTGCTATTGTTGCGGTGAATCAGATGGTTGGAGCAGGAATTCCAAAATGAGCTGCCTACAATATTCAGCCGCCTCAAACATCCCCATATGCCCTACTCCAGACAATTCATGATAAGCAACACCTTCAGATTGATGTAGCCTGCTGATGTTAATGGGTACTGCGGTGTCATGGTCACCTGCAATAAAAAGTTTTTTTCCTTGGTAGCCTTTCCACTCTCCGAGCCGGTCTTTTCTATTGCGCATAGCCAAGATATAAGCCAATACAGTCTCCTTAGGACTGGTAGAACCCAATTGAATCAGCATTTCAATCTCCTGTTGAAGGTTTGTTCTATTGCTTTCAGTGAAAAGCGGTGGCACGAAAGAGGTGATAAACTTATCCACACCATGTTTCTGTACAAATTCATAGGTCTTGTCCCTGATGCGCTTTTTCTCTTCATCGTCAGGTAAGGCCGAAGAATGAAAAAGTCCTATGCCTGAAATGGAAGAACCCATCAATTCGACCATAGCCATGATTACGTAGCCTCCTAAAGAATGACCAATTAATACAGGATTCTCAATTCCTTGCTCAAGCATCCATTCCTGAAGGTGCACAGCTACCAGCTCCAAGGACAATGAAGCATCAGGAAGATGGCTATTTCCAAAGCCAGGTAAATCAACCAAATAAATCTGAAAATTTTGTTCTAAGGGATGTATGAACTCTTCCCACATTTCCTTTCTTTCACAGAAGCCGTGAAGGAAAATCAGCGGTCTTCCCTTGCCAATGGTTAAAAAATCAAGCTGGGGCAACATCTTTTAGACGGTCATACCTACCATTTCCCTTACTGCTTTTGCTATGCCTTCAGGATCAAAGCCGCACTCTCTATGCAACTCAATCTGTTCACCATGCTCAACGACACGGTCAGGAATTCCTAAACGCTTGATCTGAGCCTGATATTGATGGTCAACCATCCACTCAAGAACAGCAGAACCAAAACCACCCATAAGGCAACCGTCTTCTACAGTAATGACTCTAGAGAATTTCGTGAAAATTTCATGCAGCAGCTGCTCATCTAGCGGCTTCACAAAACGCATGTCATATATTGCTGGATGAAGACCTTCTTTGGCCAACATTTCTGCGGCTTCTACAGCATAATTGCCAATATGGCCAATTGAAAGAATCGCCACTTCTTCACCTTCTTTCACTATCCTGCCTTGGCCTACCGGAATGATGGCTAAAGGCGTCTGCCATTCAGGCATTACACCTTGGCCTCTTGGATAACGGATTGAGAAAGGTCCGTTAAATTGTGAAGCTGTATACATCAAGTTACGTAGTTCTTCTTCATTCATAGGAGAAGACACGACTAGATTGGGGATACATCTGAAAAAGGCAATGTCATAAGCACCATGATGCGTAGGTCCGTCAGCACCGGCAAATCCAGCCCGATCAAGACATAATACTACAGGTAGATTTTGAAGGCAAACGTCATGTAGTACCTGATCATAGGCCCGCTGCATAAAGGTACTATAGATATTGCAGAAGGGTACAAGGCCCTGAGTAGCCAACCCTGCGGAGAAAGTAACAGCATGCTGCTCTGCGATGCCTACATCAAAAGCCCGATCAGGCATGGCCTCCATCATGATATTCAGAGATGATCCAGAAGGCATGGCAGGCGTAACCCCCATGATCTTAGGATTATTTTTGGCTAATTCGACTAAGGTATGGCCAAATACATCCTGATATTTAGGCGCTTGAGGTTTGGTTGGTGTTTTTTTGTATATCTCACCGGTCACTTTATCAAAGAGACCTGGAGCATGCCAAGTGGTTTTGTTACCGGTTTCTGCAGGGCCATATCCTTTACCTTTTACGGTCACACAATGTAGGATTTTGGGTCCCGGAATATCTTTGAGATCTCGTAGAATCTCAACTAAATGGTGAACATCATGACCGTCTACAGGTCCGAAGTATCTCAAATTAAGGGATTCAAATAGGTTGCTTTGTTTTAACAAAGCTGACTTTACAGCACCTTCTACTTTGGAGATTACTTCCTGTGCAGATGTTCCGAATTTGCTGAACTTACCCAATAGGTTCCAAACCTCATCTTTAACTTTATTGTAGGTATGGGAGGTGGTGATATCAGTAAGGTAGTCTTTCAATGCGCCCACATTGGGATCAATGGACATGCAGTTGTCATTAAGGATAATCAGCATGTTGGTATCAGAAACACCGGCATGGTTCATTGCTTCAAAAGCCATACCTCCGGTCATCGCCCCATCACCGATTACTGCTACATGTTGTTTTGTTGTTTGACCAAGATATTTAGATGCCACAGCCATACCTAGGGCAGCGGAAATAGAGGTGGATGAATGGCCAACTCCAAAAGTATCGTACTCACTTTCTTTTCTTTTGGGGAAACCGGATAGGCCACCATATATTCTGTTGGTATGGAACCTTTCTTTTCTTCCTGTCAAAATTTTATGCCCGTACGCCTGATGACCCACATCCCAGACCAGTTGATCTTCTGGGGTATTCAAAACATAGTGCAATGCCACAGTCAATTCAACGACTCCTAAACTTGCACCAAAATGTCCGCCGTATACGGAGACATTGTCGACAATAAACTGGCGGAGCTCTTCGCAAACCTGAACCAATTGGTCTTTGGAGATTTTCTTGAGATCAGCGGGTGAATCTATTTTTGCGAGTAATTTGCCTGGTTTGATTATCATCAGCGAAACATTCCTAATTATAAAAGTATTAAACATTGAAAGTAAACGATTGTTTTTTGAAGAAGCCAAGTTTTTTATCCAAGGCTTTTTACTAGGCCAATGTTTAATTCACCATAATTTAAATATCTTTGAATACGTTTACTGCGCAAAAGTAACAAAAAAATCAGGACCAAGTGAGTTTCGAAATCAAATTACCGCTTTTCGAAGGACCTTTCGATCTAATGCTTTTCTTTATCGAAAGAGATGAGCTGGATATCTATGACATTCCAATTTCCAAAATCACCAACGATTTTCTGGATTACATCCATCGCTTGGAGAAGCTTGAAATCGAAGTCGCTTCTGATTTTATCCTGTTTGCAGCCACTTTGATGAAAATCAAGTCAAAACTGCTGATACCCAGACCCGAACTAAACGAAAATGGTGAAGAGATTGATCCGAGAGAAGATCTCATCAAACACCTTCTGGAATATAAAAAATACAAATCAGTTATAGAGGAGCTTGCAGGAATGGAGGCTGTACAGCTCACCAAGCAAAAAAGAGGCAATATAGAAGCGGAACTTAGGCAACTTGCCAAGGCAGATGACGTAGATGCTGAAATGCAAGACCTCGACCTTTACAAGCTGTTGAAGGTATTCCAAAAAGTGATGTTCAAGTATGCCAACCGCTCTGTTGAGACCAAACATACCGTGATTCAATATCCATATACCATAGAACAGCAAAAAGACTTTGTTCTAGAAAAAATCCAGAAGAAAGACAAAACCCCCTTTACCGACTTCATCATTTACAAGCCAGATAAAATTTTCGTCATCTACACATTTTTAGCCATTTTGGAACTTTTACAGCTCTCTTTAGTCACCATTACCATTGGAGAAGGTTTCAATAATTTTTGGGTGGAAAAAAATGAATCTGTGATGACGGTCTGAGTATGAAGCTGGATAATAAGAAGATTTTCGAAACACTCAACCCAAACAAAGTATGGGTTCCTGTATTGATTGGAGTAGCCATTGTTTTCCTGATGTTCTACTTAGATCCCAATGTCAATACACAAACTCTTAGCGGGGTGTTTGACGCTTCTGCCGGAGGCATCATCTTAGCAATCTTGGTCATTTTGGGAAGAGATGCTGGATATATCTATAGAATCAGGGAAATCACCGACAAACAACTGACGTGGGTAAGGGCTATTTATGTAATTATCCTATGGGAATTTGCCTCAGCAGTCACTCCTTCTATTGTCGGAGGAACAGCAGTCGCGGTATTTATATTAAATAAGGAAGGCATCAAGCTTGGCAAAGCCATCGCCTATGTAATGGTGACAGCCATATTAGACAATCTCTTTTTTGTCATTGGTGCCCCAATCATTTTGTTTCTGGCAAAGGGAAACATCTTCCCAGCGAGCAGAATGATGGAAATGAGACTTGGTAAAAGCCTTGAAATCTTATTTTGGGCATCTTATGCTTTATACGCACTCTATTCTTTTGTGATGGCAGCTGCTTTGTTCTATAGACCAAGGATCTTCAAATGGATTTTGTTAAAAATTTATTCCATCCGCTGGCTAAGGAAATGGAAGTACAGTGCCCATGAATATGGAAATCAGATTATAGAAGCCTCTAAGGAGCTGAAGGGCAAGAATTTCAGGTATTGGCTACCCATCATCATCGCCACCATCTTTATTTGGAGTTCAAGGTACCTGATGCTCAATGCCCTGATTTCTGCCTATGAGGTTTTGGACTTCAGAGAGCATGTCGTCATATTTGCTAGGCAGGTGATCATGTGGATTGTGATGATGATTTCTCCTACACCGGGCAGCAGTGGAACCGCTGAATTCTTCTTTGCACAGTTTTTCAGTGAATTCCTTACAGGTTATACCTTCGTGACAAGCATCTTGTGGAGGGTACTCTCCTATTATCCTTACCTGTTGCTTGGAGCCATATTTCTGCCCAGATGGATCCGCCAGGTATTTTTCAAGAAAAAAGAAAACCTCTAAGCCATGTTACAGGCACTGAAGCCAGAAGAAATCAGTAAGGTTGTTGGTGGTAAAATCACACCATCAACTGATATCCTGATTCATGAGGTGGCCATCGATTCGAGAAACATTTTGCAGCCAAACAACGCTCTATTCGTCGCTTTACGCGGAGCAAAATTCGATGGCCATACTTTTATCCCATCTGTATATGCTCAAGGTGTAAGAGTTTTTCTCGTTTCCAATGACTATGAATTGAACGGAAATTTTTACGATGCTACATTTATCAGCGTCTCCAATCCATTAGCTGGCTTGCAGGCACTAGCTGCCTTTCAAAGAAGTTTATTTCAAAATCCCTTGATTGCCATCACGGGGAGTAATGGGAAAACCATCATAAAAGAATGGTTGGGCCAACTGCTGGGCCAGCGCTTTGCAGTAGCCAAAAGCCCAAAAAGTTATAACAGTCAAGTAGGCGTACCACTTTCAGTTTTCGGAATCAACAACTACCATAAAGTAGCAATACTGGAAGCAGGAATTTCACGCAAAGGAGAAATGCCTGCTTTAGCAGCGATATTGAAACCAGAGATTGGGATCTTTTCCAACATAGGTACTGCCCACGAGGAAGGGTTTGATTCTATTGAACAGAAACTTGCTGAAAAAGCCACATTATTTGAGGAATCCAAGTTTTTGATTTATCGCAAAGACCATCTGCTGATTGATCAATACCTGTCTGAGCATTTCCCACAGGGGCAGTTGATCAGTTGGTCAGGGGAAGCAGGTGCCGACTACACGCTTTCAGTCAAAAAAGAAACTGATAGGAGCAAAATAATAGCAGTCAGACCAGATTTAAGTGTCAATACTTTTACAGTACCCTTCACTGATGAAGCATCACTGGAAAATATCCGACACGCGATCACAGCTGCATTTGTCGTAGGGTTAGATTCCAGAACCATTCAGGAAGGGCTCCGTCATCTTAAAGCCGTAGACATGAGGCTCACCTTAAAGCCAGGGCCAAATGATAGTCTACTAATAGATGACACTTACAACAATGATTTAGCAGGACTGAAGCTTGCTTTGGATTTTATGGCTGCACAAAGACCCAAAAGCAGAAAAATCCTGATCATGTCTGATTTGCTTCAGGTAGGCAATACCACAGAAGTGTATACCGAAATCGAAAAACTTCTGGAATTTCATCAGATTGATAAATTGATAGGTGTAGGCGAAGCAATGCCAGAACATGCTTGGTCCGGGAATTTCCAGAGGGAATTTTATTCAGACACTGCTGCACTTCTTGAAGGATTGGAAGAACAGGCTTTTGACAATGATCTGATTTTGGTGACAGGAGCTAGAAAATTTGGTTTTGAGGCCATTGTCAACCGGCTTCAGCAAAGAATCCATGGCACTACTTTGGAAATCAACCTCAACGCTTTGACCCACAATTACAACTTTTACAAATCCCGAATTGGCAGAGATGTCAAAGTAATGGTAATGGTAAAAGCATTTGCCTATGGTGGAGGGGCGGTTGAAATTGCCAATCACCTGCAGCAGCTTCAGGCAGATTATTTGGCAGTTGCCTATACAGATGAAGGTGTGGCCTTAAGGGAACAAGGAATCAGGCTTCCTATTATGGTACTCAATCCTGTCCAAGAGTCATTTTTCAATTTGCACAAATACGCGCTCGAACCAGTCGTATACAGCCCTTCGTTCTTCAGGCAATTGGCTCAGTATTGTAAGCATCAGGCTATCGGAATTAAAGCACATTTAGACCTGGACACAGGCATGCACAGGCTTGGATTTGAAGAAGGGCATTTGCAGGAACTCATTAACTTAATCCAGGAGCACCCCAAGATCTCTATTGCAAGCCTCTATACCCACTTGGTCGGGGCAGATGAAAGTATCCATGAAGCATTTACCAAGGAACAACTCCAGAAATTCCTTAAAATGTGCACTCAAATCCAACATGTTCTTCCATACCAGCCAATCAGACACGCGCTCAATTCAGCAGGGATTATTCGGTATCCAGAATATCATTTGGATATGGTCAGGTTAGGAATCGGGTTGTATGGGGTAGAGGTTAGCGGTAAATTTGACAATCAACTGAAACCTATCAGTACATTAAAAACCACAATCTCCCAAATCAAGCACCTTTCTCAAGGACAGACTATCGGTTATAGCCGCAAAGGGGTTATGCATACAGATGGACAGATCGCTACTATTGCTATTGGCTATGCAGATGGCTATGACAGGCGGTTTAGCAATGGCAAAGGCTATGTTTTGATCGGCAAACATAAAGCCCCAGTGATCGGCAATGTCTGTATGGATATGACTATGGTGGACATCACAGGTATCCAAGCCAAAGAAGGTGACGAAGTTATAATTTATGGAGCCGAGATTCCACTTAAGGAATTGGCATCCCGGATTGGCACTATCCCTTATGAATTACTTACAAACATCAGCAGTAGGGTCAAGAGAGTGTATTACCTGGATTAAAACCATGTAGGTAATACCATATTTTTGCTTATTATCCCACTTATATTATCCAAAAAAACAAACGGCATACAAGAAGATTCTTGCCAAACAGCTGTTTGATCTAAAGATGTTGTACTATATTTACTTTTCAATACAATAATCACCCGTTTTGTATAAATTTTACTAAAAGAAGTTAGTGCCGAATTTAATCAGGCAGCTGCCGGATTGGTA
>DAIPZN010000057.1:0-28317 GCA_036782195.1 Cyclobacteriaceae bacterium
CTTTAATGCAATGATTAAAGCCTTATCAATAATGAAATATTTTTCAGTGTAAAAGAAAAAAATGTTGGGTTAATAAAGCTCTGATCTTGGAATACCATGTTTGAAAACCGGATATTGTCCATTATGCAGAAAAACAAAAAACATTTATGACTTCTTATTACCTCTCTATTCCGAGTATTGAAATAAAAAACAATGAATTACTCTCTTTTCATTAAAAAAATAAAAGGGAGGCCAAATAAGAATCCTCCCTTTAAAAAAATGCTCACTCAGTTTATCGTTCCCTTGATAAAGTCGGACAGATCTTTTTTGAACTTCTGTAATGAAGGAAGATGCGTATACATCATATGTCCCGCTTCGTAATAGGTCATGATGATATTCTTTTCAATTTCCGGCCTCAAGCCCAAATGAGCAATTGAATGTTCTACCCCATAAAATACAGTGGCCAAATCATAATATCCATTCATGATCAACACTTTAAGATTTGGATCCTTATTCATTGCTGCTGCCATATCAATCCCTGTATTGATAGCAGTCTGTGTTCCCCATCCCATATTGCCTTTATGCGTCCAGTCCCATTTAAATCCCGGTGTACCATAGGCAGAAGTCTTATAATTCAAGTCTTTACTCACTCCCAATTCCCGATAAAAGTAATCCAGGAAGGCTGTTGTGTATGCAGGAGAAATTGCATCACTTTGAGGGTCTGTAATGGCGTACTGATTGATGGGCTTTTCATTGATTCCAATAAATCTTGAATCCAATCTCCCCACGGTCATCCCCTCCTCCCGCATCAGTTCATTGAAAAATTCAGAAGCCTCCACACGTAAATTCGCCCTTTCCCAAAAAGAAGCATCTACGCCTGTAAAACGACTCAGTTTGGAGGCCAGCTGCTTCTTGTCCTGTGGCTGCAACCTACTCCCTTTAAAGAGTGCAGGCATGTATTCTTCTTCTGTAAATTTCCTTACTTCGTTGACAAAGTTTTCAAGGTTGGGATTTTTGTTGGGGAGCTTGTCATGATACCAAGCTGTGGTAGCATAAGTTGGGAAATGGACCAAATATGCCAAATCATCCCCGACAGGGAAGGTCAAAGAACGAAGGTCAAAAACTGCGGAAACCATAATGACACCATTTAGCGCGATGCCTTTATCCAGAAGGTAGTCCATAACCCCTGCATTTCTAAATGTCCCATAGCTTTCTCCTAAAATATATTTTGGCGATTGAAAGCGGTCATAAGCTTTAAGAAACTGAATGATAAATAGGCTTGTTGCACGGATATCCTGATCAACTCCCCAAAAATCCTTGCCTTCCGCTTTGCCTACTGGCATACTCAGACCTGTGCCAATAGGATCCATCATGACTACATCCGCCATATCCAGAATTGAATATTCGTTGTTGACCAATTCATAAGGTGCAGCTTTTGTATATCCCGGATCAGTTACCACAACTCGCTTTGGGCCCATTACTCCTAAGTGAAGCCAATAAGACGAAGAGCCCGGCCCTCCATTAAATGCGAAAATAATCGGTCTTTTGGATGGACCGTCTTCTTTAAAATATGCCGTAAAGCCATGCAGAGCAATTGGCTCGTTGTTTTCATCTTTCAAGAGCAGGGTACCTGCACGTGTTTTGAAGGTATGGTTGACTCCATTGATTCTAGCTGTCTGCGTGGAGACAAATACCTGAGGTTCTGGTATTGTTTTCTGGTTTTCATTTTCTTGAGCCAATAGCGGCCCAAAGGACAAAATGAATGAAAACAGGAGGATCAAGTGCTTTTTCATGGCGGTTTTTTTCTTGTAATATAAAATCCAATTTTGAATAATGTTATACAATATAAGACAAGCTGACAAAAACCTCTTTTTTATCAAAACCCCTACCTGTAGGCCAAAAAAAACCGGAAGCATTGACGCCCCCGGTTAGCTAGAGATGGATGAGCAATTATTTTTTGGCAACCAGGAATTTATTTACATCTAGCCAATGCATAAAGGCCTCAAACCAGCGGTTACTTGTACGGTCTGGATTGCCAAGACCGAAGCCATGCCCTCCATTTTGGTACAAGTGGAACTCTACAGGCCGACCTGCTTTGTACCAGGATTCAATAATGCCTGTTTGACCCAAAAACAAGAAGTCATCTGTTGCAATCACATTGAACATAGGAGGCGCATCTTTAGGGACATCTACAGCATTCATGCCTCCATAAATAGGACCTATAAATGCCAACTTCATTTTCTTTGAATTTAGTGTGGCATGCATGGTCAGCCCAGCACCAGCTGAAAAACCAATCATACCTATTCTCGATACATCTACACCCCATTCTTTTGCACGGCTAACAATCATGTCATAGGCAGCTTCAGCATCCTGCAGCTGATTGGACAGATCCCGCTGCGGGGGAGATGGAGCATTTGCAGGAGCGGATGCATTTGCACTAGGGGCAGGAGCTGTACGGGGACGGTTCATCCAAGCTGAAAAATCTTCCAAGGATTCTGGAGTTGGATTCAACCTATATTTGAGTACAAAAGCTGCAATCCCTTGAGCTGCCAATGCCTCAGCAACTTCCCAACCTTCATTACCCATTGAGAGCCAACTAAAACCTCCACCTGGAGCCACAATCACAGCTGCACCATTTGCTTTTCCTGGCTCTGGAAGAAATGGAGTAAGTGTAGCCTTAGAGATGTTACGTGCCATCGGGTCACCCCACTGCTTGAACCAAGTCTCCGGAGCAGGCTGGTTAGCCACTCCTCCAGTATTCAAAGGGATAGCTCTTGGTTCATCAGGTGTTTCAAGTGGATAAATAGTTCCGTCTTGGGCAATGACAGCAGCACTAAGAAATAAAAGTATGGCCAAAAAGACCATTCTTGCGGATTTAAAATACATCGGTTTTTAGGTTTATTGGTTTTAGATTAGAAAAACAAACCTTTTCAGTACTTGATATACATTTCCTTTAAGTCAAGAAACAACCAAAAAACTGAAAAGTGTATTTCCGACATTTAATTTATACTGTTGAATGTAGATTCCCAAAACAATTGGAATATAATATGTAGTTTCTACTAAAAAAGTATTTCTTTTCGTCCAATCAATTTCTGTTAATGAGGAATAATGGAGGGAATATACAACCTAATTTCCCTTCTAAACTAGATTTTGGTCGTCAAAGTATTTGTTCAAATCCCCATAGACCCAAAGATTTGTTTTTGAAATCCCCGTTATTTTCTGTGCAATTTTCATTGATTACCAATATAGGCGGTGGAAAATTAAATGGCCTGTGCTGAAAGTTTAAAGGCCTCCAAGCACCTGTTACAATGTCGAAATTTATTGGATAATCTGTAAATGTAGTGAGCAGCAAGTATTTAGCGCCAGATGATTTAATGTTGTTCAGTGCCTTTTGGATGTCACTGTAGGACAAATGAACAAGACAATCCCTTACCAAAATCATATCAGCTTTTGGCAAAGGGTCAGCAATAAGGTTTATAACCTCAAATTTCCTCCATTCACTTTCTCCAAATTTCAACCTATTTTCTAACACTAACTCCTCAACAATATCAGCCCCAATATAATTGATGTTGGAAAGCTCAACTTTTTGCATCCAGTTGAAGTCTCCACAAGGGATATCAAGCAATGATGATACTTCTAGTCTTTTCAGTAAGTTATTCAATTCGGATACCAGTAGTTCGGTTTGCCTGAATTCCGAACCTGTCCCTGAAATACTCTCTTCACTTTTCCAAAGGTTATGCTTGTATTTTTCGGTGAAAACCTCTTTGGGTGTTTTGTTCAGAAACTTTAAGCTGATGATTTTTCTATACCAGATCAAAAAGAAAAAGAAAAGCGGATTTTTCATAAAATTATGAGATAAGACAATATTATAATTAAAATAAAAATCTGAATAAAGCAGGCCATGCTTCGCATTTATGTTTTCTTCAAAAAAGACGCTTTTAAAGACCACCAAATTTGTTGATACCAAGGCAGCCTTATTTCTCCTATATAAATGACCTCTGGTTCAAGAAAAATACCCATTGATTGGCCATTTTGCCAAATGAAATCAATTGATTGATATCCTACAGCACTGATTTTAATGGTATAGGATGAAAATTTTAAATCTTGGGGAACAATAATTTGAAAAACGCCTTTCTCATCTGTTTCTGTCACAAGACTGGTTCTGTTCAACATTACTTTTACCCCTTCCATAGGTGTCAGATCATCTCTGCGCTTTACAACTCCCGATATGACATTTGCGGAATCAATTTGATGCACATTGCCTTTAAAGTTTACATAAACTAATTAGGAGCAGGTTTTCTAATAAGGGAATCTGTTTGTGCGGATGCTTGCCCCATAAGCATAAAGCCAAAGAAGAAAACCATGGATGCTTTTGCCAGATTTGATGCATGAGACCTAAAAATTCCCTGAACCTGTTCATTCGTAACTTTGGCACATACTTTCCCTTTTTTGCTGATCATGAACGTCTTGATGGCTTTATCATTTTCATGGGTTAAATCATGAACCTCATTTTGGCATTTGCTACAGAAACGCGTGCATCCTTGACCAGACAAATCATTCCATTTTTTTGTGCAGGGATTATGGACATATACAGGTTTGCTAGAGGGCATGGATCAAATTGTTTTACCCAATTTAACTAATTAACCTCAAGAAATTTGGCAAACATATTTAAAAACCCGTTATCCGTTTCACAAACGACTGTAATCGAATAGAAACGACTTTATACCGACTGTTTAATTCTGCTCCCCGCAACTTTGGACCATCACTAAAACAAAATCCAAAATTTATGAGCAAAATCAGAAACAAGGTACAGCTAATCGGGAGATTGGGTGCCAAAGCGGAAATCAAGCAATTTGATACAGGCAAAACAAAAGCATCTTTTAGCCTGGCGACAAAGGATGTATACAAAAATGCAAAAGGAGAAAAAGTAGAAGAGACCACCTGGCACAATCTTATTGCTTGGGGCAATGCAGCAGACATCATAGAAAAGTATACCGATAAGGGGTCAGAGATAGCCATTGAAGGCCGCCTGACCAACAGGTCTTACGAGGATAAAGAAGGGATCAAGCGGTATATTACTGAAATAGTGGTTGACGAGGTTTTACTTTTGGGTGAAAAAGTCAGTGCTTCTTGAAATCCTCATGGCTACATCTGAATTCATTTCAGGTGTAGCCATATATTTTTTAAACTTTTCGCAGGCGATTTTCATTAGAACCTAAATAAAAGAATTTGTTATTGTTTACCAATTCCATGCTTTTATGAGTAATTTTGGAGTTCTAAAACCTATTAAACAATGAATAAAATCGCTGTTTTTACTTCAGGAGGCGATGCCCCAGGAATGAATGCATGTATCAGATCTGTAGTCCGTACAGCTATTTATAGAGGATTGGAGGTATATGGAATTACATATGGATATGATGGGATGATCAAAGGAAACATCAAGCGCATGTATTCCCATTCTGTCAGCAACATTATCCAAAGGGGTGGGACAATATTGAAGTCGGCAAGAAGTGAGGCATTCCGCACCAAGGAAGGTAGGCAGCAAGCTTATGAACAATTGATGAGTCATGGTATTGAGGGCATAATAGCCATTGGTGGGGACGGGACTTTTACTGGTGCAAAAACCTTCTATGAAGAGTTTGGTATACCAACAATAGGCTGTCCAGGTACCATTGACAATGACATCTATGGAACAGATTACACCATAGGTTTTGATACAGCGATTAATACAGCATTAGAAGCTATAGATAAAATCAGAGATACCGCTGCAGCTCATGACAGGATTTTCTTCATAGAAGTGATGGGGAGAGACAGTGGCTATATTGCCTTAGAATGTGGTATTGGAGGCGGGGCTGAGTTTGTGATGGTACCTGAAAGCAAAACAGACTTGAAGAAGATTGTCAAATCCTTTAAAAATCTCAGGAAAAGCAAATCTTCCAGCATCATTGTAGTGGCTGAAGGCGATGAAGAAGGAATGGCGGAAATCGTCATGAACAAGGTCAAATCCAGCATCAACGATGAAAACAAAGAGTTTAAAGTTACAACCTTGGGACACATCCAAAGAGGAGGCAACCCAACAGCGAGAGATCGCGTATTGGCATCACGATGTGGAATGGCGGCTGTAGATGGCCTGATTGCTGGTAAAGTAAATTGTATGGCGGGTGTAATGAATGACCAAGTAGTCTACACGCCATTTGACGACTGTATCAACAAAACCAAACCCATTCAAGAAGATCACCTGAAATTGATAGAAATTCTGAGCATTTAAAATGGGCTACCTACCGATAATCCTGACATTGAGTTCATTCTTGGCTTTGTTTGTCCTGATATTCAACCAATCACTAAATCAGAGAAAAAAACAACTGATTTTATTACAACAGCAGGTAAAAAAAGGTCTGATCGCTTCCGGGATAGCAATTCCGGAAGGGTCTGATCTTTCTTCATCTGGACAGAAAAATTTTGAAAACGCCTATGCTTTATGGAAGGCCCAACAGCCATCACCACTTTCGGCAGAAATAGAAGCTCAAGTAAAAAAACCTTACCTCCAATACAAGTTGGAAATGGTAAGGTACAATAAACTTATTGCCAAAAAACCTTATAGTTTGGTCGCAGGAATGATGGGTCATCACCCACTTAAAGCTTAATAGGAATTCTTTGGGAAAGATATTGCCATATTCCCTCTTCTTCATCTAAAGAAAACCACTTGATTTCGCTGTCTTTTTTGAACCAGGTCAGCTGTCTTTTAGCATACCTACGCGAATTTCTTTTCAAAAACCTAACAGCTTCTTCCTTATCATATTTGCCCTCCAAATAGCCAAAAATTTCCGAGTAGCCTACAGTTTGGAGTGCATTTAATTTCCTTTGGTCAAACAGGAGCCTCGCTTCTTCAAATAAGCCTTGGGAAATCATTAAATCCATCCTCTCATCAATTCGTTCGTACAGCTTTTCCCTATCCCGCTCTAATCCAATTTTAATAATTTCAAAAGGCCTCTGTTGGGTTTGTTTAACTCTGAAACTGCTAAAAGGCCGTCCTGTTGCCTCCCAAACTTCCAGTGCTCTGATTAGCCGCTGCGGATTTTGCAGGTCTACTTTGGCATAATACTCTGGATCTACTTGTAGGAGTTTTTCTTGCAACATCTGTATACCTGCTGTTTCAAATAATCTATTCAGATTCATCCGGATATCCGGATCCACATCCGGCATCTGATCCAAACCCTCACAAACAGCCTTAACATACAAGCCAGACCCTCCTGTCATGACCACTACATCTACCGACTTGAAGAGTTTTTGAAGCAAAAGGAGTACGTCTTTTTCAAAATCACCTACATCATAGGGATCTGTGATGGAAAGAGAATCCACAAAGTGGTGTCTGACCTGTTGTCTTTCTTCTTGTGTCGGTTTGGCTGTACCTATTTCTGTCTCTTTAAAAAATTGCCTACTATCTGCTGATATAATTTCAGTATCGAATTTTTTAGCTAGCTTTAGGCTAAAATCTGTTTTACCAACAGCTGTAGGTCCAACGATAACGATCAGGTATTTACTTTTCACGGTTAAAGATCAACGGAACTTCATTCTCTATCAAGCAAAATTACAGAAATTAGACCCATGAAAAACAAAAGTGTTCTCATAGTAGACGATAATGCTTTGAACAGGAAGGTTTTTGAGCACATTATAGGTCTACGCTATCAGTTTGAGACAGCTGAGAATGGGAAACAAGCGATTGAAAAAATCAAGGAAAGGAATTACGACCTTATCCTTATGGATATACAGATGCCAATCTTGAACGGTATCAGCACGCTTAAAATCATCCGTACAGAAAAATTGACAGATTGTCCAGTCATTGCTATTTCTGCATACGCCAATGAAAATGACAGGGATTACTTTTTATCTACCGGATTTGATGATTTTATTGCCAAGCCTATCCGGCCTAAAAACCTATTGGAAACCATTGAAAAGCACATGGAAAAAACCAATGTTCAGGTAGCGGAGAAAACTTTCGACAACAACAACCTTCTGCTGGATGAATCTGTGGTGCGGCAACTCCTTAAATACAACACACCAGATGTTATAAGATCGGTTTATGGAGACTTTCTGGAGGAATCGTTTAGGTTGTTGGCTGAAATAGAAAGACTCATTGAGGAGAACAAACACCTTCAGATCGGAGAAAAACTCCACATCATCAAAGGTAATTCTGGAACGCTCGGAGCAATGAAAATTTTTAATTTCGCCCAGACGTTTGAAAAAAACATAAAAAGCAACAATTTTGACAATACCTTAAAAGATTATTTATCTTTGACCAATCTTATCCACGAATTTAAAAACTATCTCCAATCCACGAAATTATTTGATTCATGATGGAAAATAAGAAAGTGTTGGTAGCTGAAGACAGTTCAGTGATCATCAATCTCACGAAAAACGTGTTGCTGTTTGAGAAATACCATATCACTGCTGTTAAAAATGGCAAACAAGTATTGGAAAAATTATCAGGAGAGGATTTTGATCTAATCTTAATGGACATCAACATGCCTGTAATGGATGGAATAGAGTGCACTAAAGCCATTCGATCTTTGGAAAATAAGAAGAAGGCCAATATTCCTATTGTCGCCATTACCGGAAACTACAAAGGCTATACGCTGGATGATTTCAAAAAAGCAGGTTTAAATGATTATGTTCAAAAGCCATTGGATTATGACCACTTGCTGGCCACTGTAAAAAAGCATTTGAGCTAAGAAAAATTTCTGCATGTACATCAAATACAACAAGACATTCCTGGATAAGCTTGAAAATGTATTTGCATCATCTGCATATATCTTGAGATACGAGAAAGGAAACTTTAAATCCGGCTATTGTGTACTCAAGGACAACAAGATTGTCATCATCAACAAATACTACACCATTGAAGGTAAAATCAATGCACTTGTTGAAATTATAAAGGAATTGGGGTTTCAGCCAAAAGATTTTGAGGACAGGAAAATCCAGGACTTTATCGCTGAACTCCAGCAAACCGAACTTAAGCTTTGATAGTAACATTTTTAGGGACAGGAACTTCCCAAGGCGTACCCGTTATCGGTTGTGACTGCCACGTATGTAGCTCACTTGACTACAGGGACAAAAGACTGAGAAGTTCAATCCATCTTGACATCAACGGCAAAAGTCTGGTAATTGATACTGGACCTGATTTTAGGCAGCAAATGTTGCGGGCGAGAATCAACCGTTTAGACGCTGTTATTTTTACCCACGAACATAAAGATCATACCGCAGGGATGGATGATATCCGTCCATTCAATTTTTCACAAAAAGTGGATATGCCCATCTATGCCACTGAAAAAGTGCTCCGACAGATCAAAAAAGAGTTTGCCTACATCTTCGAGGAAATCAAATACCCAGGTGTTCCTACTGTAATCCCCCATATCATCAGTAACCATCCTTTTGAGATAGAAGGCACATCAATCGTACCCATAGAGGTCATGCATTATAGACTTCCTGTGTTGGGCTTCAGGTTTGGGGATTTTACTTATATCACTGATGCCAAGACGATTTCCGAAAAAGAAATCCAAAAAATAATGGGCACAAAGACTTTAGTCATCAATGCCTTGCAACATAGCCATCATATATCACACTTTACTTTAGAAGAAGCACTGAAAATGGTGGAAAGGATAAAACCCGAAACTGCTTATCTGACTCATATCAGTCACAAACTGGGAACTCATCATGAAGTAGAGAAAAAATTACCTGACAACATCAAGTTAGCCTTTGACGGACTTAGCATAACCATTTCCTGATGCATCTCAACTACCACTTTTTACGCTTCCTTTGCCCTGAACTCGAGTCCGTCTTGATGGGTAAGGAATTGATCTCCTGCTTTTCACAGCATAAAGATGAACTGGTTTTGTCCTTTGAAGATGATGAGGAAACTGTTTTTCTAAGGGCCAACTTACTTCCTGGAATTTCCTGTCTCAGCTTAGTCCCTGATTTTAAAAGAGGCAAGAAAAACACGGTTTCATTATTTGAACCTGCAATAGGAAATAGGGTCGCTGCTGTTCGGGTTTGTTCATTTGAGCGGGCCTTCCGCGTGTCATTTGATTCAGGCGCAATACTCCTGTTTAAGTTATTCGGAAATAAAAGCAACATCTTGTGGTATCCACAGGGAGCTGTTTTGCCAGAATTACTTTTTCGTAACCTGCTGAAAGAAGACAGAGACTTGAATCTTTTCGATTTGGAAAAAAAATTTGAGCTGGATTTTGAACGCTTCCAAAAGCTTGAAGGAAATGCTGCCCAGTTTTTACCAACATTGGGAAAAATTTCCCGTAACTGGCTCAAAGACAAAGGCTATTTAAACGCGGACCTTTCCGAAAGATGGAGGCTCATGCAGGAGCTTCTTGACATGTTAGATGCTCCATTCTACAGCATTATCAAAGAAGAGGGGCAATATGTACTCAGTCTATTACCAGAACCTAATCCGATTTTTCAGACAGCCGACCCCATTGCTGCCATTAATGAGCTATTCAAGTATCTAGTAGTCATTCAGTATTTTGAAAAAGAAAAACAAAAGTGGATAAGGACTTTTGAAGAACAGCAAAAAAGAACCTCTTCATACATCCAAAAAACCACTGAAAAATTAGAAACCCTTCGGAATGAACCTCCACTATCACAATTGGCAGATGTGATCATGGCCAATTTACATCAGATCCCAAAAGGAGCAGATGCGGTGGAATTGTTCAATTTCTATACTGGAGAAAATCAAACCCTATTGCTGAAACAAGGACAAAGCCCCCAAAAACAAGCAGAAAATCTTTATAGAAAAAGTAAAAACAGAAAGCTTGAAATTGAACAACTGGAAGAAAACCTGCAGGCTAAGATGCAGCAAGCCCAGCAAACAGCAACATGGCTGATTGAATTACAGGAAATCAAAGATTTCAGAAGCTTTAAATCATTTCTGAAACAGCACAAACTCACGGATAACTCCTCTAACCATGAGGAACAAGTCCCTTATAAGAGATTTGAAGTTGAGGGATTTGAGGTACTTGTAGGAAAATCTTCCAAAGCAAATGATGAATTGCTCCGTCGCTATGCCTGGAAGGAAGATCTATGGCTACATGCCAAAGATGTACCGGGAAGCCACGTTTTACTGAAATACCGTTCCGGAATCAATTTCCCAAAAACAGTAATCGAAAGGGCCGCGGCATTTGCCGCCTATTATTCCAAAAACAGAAATGATTCCTTGGCAGCCGTGATGTATACACCCGCCAAATATGTGAGGAAAGTAAAAGGAGCTGCTCCTGGGGCAGTCATGGTGGACAAAGAAAAAGTAATCCTAGTCCCTCCTCAAGGACCACAAGAATCAGATCCATCATAAAAAAACCCACAAAAGTCAGACTTTCGTGGGCTCTTCATTTTTAATTGCAAGCAAATGCCTATTCCACTACATGGATTTTAAGCATGTTTGTTTTGCCTTTTTCTTTCAACGGCATACTGGCCGTATTGATGATGATTTCTCCTGGCTTGACATGTCCCTTTTCTTTGAGGATATCCTGAATATCCATAAAGGTTGCATCAGTAGAAGTATTGCTTTCGTAATAGAATGTCCTTACACCCCACACCAAGCTGAGTTGAGTGATCAGGGATTTGTTTCTTGTAAACACAAACAGGTTGGCCAAAGGTCTGTGTGAAGCAATCCTAAATGCAGTAAATCCAGAGGTGGTAATGCCTACTATTGCTTTTGCTTTTACGTTACGAGAAAGCCTAGCAGCCATCAGGATAAGGTTGTTGCTCAAGAAAGTATCTTCTTCTTCAGGTATTTTATAAAGGTTGTGGAAAATTTCAGCATTATTTTCAATGTAGCTGATGATGCTAGTCATTGCTTTAACTGAGTTGACAGGGAATTTGCCAGAAGCAGTCTCAGCTGAAAGCATTACGGCATCTGCTCCATCAAGTACAGCTGTAGCCACGTCGTTGGTTTCAGCCCTTGTAGGACGTGGATGGGTGGTCATACTTTCCAACATTTGTGTGGCAATGATAACAGGCTTACAGGCCAACTTGCATTTTTCCACCATGGTCTTTTGCCACAATGGTACTTTTTCCATTGGAACCTCCACACCAAGATCACCCCTTGCTACCATGATGGCATCAGTAGCTTCAATGATACTGTCAATGTTTTCAAGCGCTTCAGGCTTTTCAATTTTGGCAACAATTCTACATTGTTTACCGGCTTTCTGAATTCTTTCCCTTAGGTCATTGATATCATCAGCAGTTCTTACAAAGGACAACGCGATCCAATCCACATCGTTTGCTAAACCGAATTCCAGATCCTCAATATCTTTTTCGGTGAGTGATGGAGCAGAGACAACCGTGTTAGGGAGGTTGATTCCTTTTCTAGACTTTAGAATACCACCATGGATAACAACACATTTTACATTTTTACCATCGGTATTGTTGACGCTAAGTTCAATGTTTCCGTCATCAATTAATATTCTGTCTCCTGTTTTGACATCATTGGGAAGATTTTGGTACACAGTACTTACAAGTTCTGCATTGCCTATTACAGGATCATTGGTGATGGTTATTTTTTGGCCTGGAAGGATTTCCACACCTCCATTTTCCATTTCGCCGACGCGGATTTTTGGACCTTGTAAGTCTTGAAGTATGCCTAGATTAAGCTGCTGCTCTTTATTGATCTTGCGGATAATTTTGATGACTTCAGCATGACCCTCGTGGCTACCGTGCGAAAAATTCAACCGGAAAACATTGGCTCCGGCTTTTGCCAGACTGCTCAACACTTCTTCATTATTGGACGCCGGTCCAACAGTAGCCAAAATTTTCGTTTTGTTGAAGTTGGGAATGCTCATGTTACTTTTCAATTTTTAATAGGTTAAAAGATTTTCTTTTGATTTTAATTTATTGATGTCGAGTTTGACGACATTTTGGATGACAGGGATTTTTGATAAGCGCTCAATATAGGAATTTATATTCAATTCAAGGGTGAAATCCTGAAGTAGAAGGAAGTAATCCATGATTTTGAGTTCAGGGATCAAATGTAAAGCATTAGGACCATCTGAAAAAGACCTGTTCTTAAGAAGCTGAATAAAACCATGTTCTTTTTTGATCATATACTGGGAAATCACCAACCTAGAGTCATCTAGAAATTCCAGCTGAAAGTCATCGGCTTTGGTGAGGTTGATGCCCATAGAATGATTGATCAGCCAAGCCATTTTATAATCTTTGACAGGCGCTATAAATCCCAAAAGCTCAAAATCGTACTGAGGTAAGGCTAGTAATTTGTTTTTCTTCATGAAGGAAGAATTATCGGGAATCCAAAGGTAAAAAGAAAACAGCAACTTTTCTGTTGATATAACTTCTTGAATTTAGTTGGCCCGATTTTTTGGCAATAAGGTTATAAATACATTTCTTTGCGGAGTGTTTGAATTTAAACTGATCAAAAAATGTCTGAAATTGCACAAAAAGTAAAAGCCATTATCGTTGATAAGTTAGGCGTAGAAGAAACTGAAGTTACTCCTGAGGCTAGCTTCACAAATGACCTTGGAGCAGATTCCCTGGATACAGTAGAACTTATCATGGAATTCGAAAAGGAATTCAACATTTCTATTCCTGATGATCAAGCTGAGCAAATCGGCACAGTAGGTCAGGCCATCAGCTATCTTGAGGCTAACGTAAAATAAATAACCACTTAAAATTCATTTATGAATTTAAGAAGAGTCGTAGTAACAGGTTTAGGCGCACTGACACCAATTGGCAACACAACCGGGGAATTCTGGGAAGGTTTGGTGAATGGTGTGAGTGGCGCTGCACCTATTACGAAATTTGATGCTTCTCAATTTAAGACCCAGTTTGCCTGTGAAGTCAAGAACTTTGACGTAGAGCAGTTCTTAGATAAAAAAGAGGCGAGAAAAGTTGACCAATTTACCCAATATGCCCTGGTCACTGCAGATGAAGCTATTAGAGATTCCGGTTTGGATGTCACTAAGATAGATTCCAATAGGGCGGGTGTGATCTGGGGTTCCGGTATAGGAGGCCTTCAGACACTTCAAGAAGAAATTGTAGGATTTGCTACAGGAGATGGAACTCCAAGATACAATCCTTTTTTTATCCCAAAAATGATTGTGGATATCTGTGCAGGACACATTTCGATCAAATATGGTTTTAAAGGACCAAACTTTGTCACTGTCTCTGCCTGTGCTTCTTCAACAAATGCATTGATAGATGCTTTCAATTACATCCGTTGGAACAAAGCTGACATCTTCCTTTCGGGAGGATCTGAAGCAGTAGTGACAACTTCCTGTATTGGTGGATTCAATGCCATGAAAGCACTCTCTCAACGCAATGATTCACCTGAAACTGCATCTAGACCCTTTGACAAGGATCGTGATGGGTTTGTTCTGGGTGAAGGTGCTGCGGCCATTGTTTTGGAAGAATATGAACATGCCAAAGCTAGAGGTGCCAAGATTTATGCTGAATTGGTAGGTGGCGGAATGACAGCCGACGCCCACCACATTACTGCTCCACACCCTGAGGGTGAAGGTGCTGCCAATGTTATGCGCATTGCCTTAGAGGACGCAGGAATGAAGCCTGAGGAACTTGACTATGTCAATGTCCACGGAACATCTACTCCATTAGGTGATATCAGCGAAATCAAAGCCATTCAGAAAGTCTTCGGAGAACATGCCTTTAAGCTCAATATCAGCAGCACAAAGTCTATGACCGGCCACTTGTTGGGTGCTGCAGGTGCGGTTGAAGCAGTAGCTGCTATCCTAGCAGTGAAAAACGACATCGTCCCTCCTACCATCAATCATTTTACAGATGATGAAAGCTTTGACAGCAGACTCAACCTGACCTTCAACAAAGCTGAGAAAAGAGAAGTGAGGGCAGCTTTGAGTAATACTTTTGGATTTGGTGGACACAACTGTTCCATTATTTTCAAAAAAATTGACGCATAACATTGAAACTGTCCAGATTACTCCGGCTACAGTCTTTCTTTTACAATACGAATGAAAAAAGGCTTGCTGCCTCCATTAAACATATGGTGGGCAGCAAGCCTTTTAATTTGTCTCTATATAAACTGGCGATCAAGCATGCTTCAGTTGCAGAAGAGACCGTTAATGGCCTGAAGATTTCAAACGAAAGGCTTGAATACCTAGGTGATGCTGTTCTAGGTGCAGTGGTTGCCGAATTCCTTTTTATCAAATTCCCTTTCAGAGATGAAGGCTTTTTGACCGAAACCCGATCTAGGATGGTCAATAGAGAAGCGCTCAATCATATTGCCATTAAAATCGGTTTATCAAGGGTGATCGAACAAGAGATGAAGGGGAAGAACTTCAACTCACACAAATCCATATATGGCGATGCACTGGAAGCACTTGTGGGTGCAGTGTATTTGGATAGAGGCTATAAATTTTGCAAAAAATTCATTCTCCGCAGGATATTGATTCACTTTGATGTCGATGGCATCATCAATACCACTACGAATTTCAAAAGTAAAATCATCGAATGGTCCCAAAAAGAAAGTAAAGAAGTGGACTTCAGGGTGGTATCTATCTCTGGCAACCAACGGTTCAAAGAGTTTTTAATTGACTTGTATGTGAGCGGACAACTTTGTGCCTCAGGTAAGGGGCAGACCAAAAAGAAAGCAGAACAAGAGGCAGCCAAAAATGCCTGTGAAAAACTTAATATCGCGATCTAGAACACTATCTTTGATTTTGGTGTTCTAAGCATTTTGATTCCCATTATGTCAACTCTAAAATTTGCTGGTGCCACTGTGAACCAGACTCCACTGGACTGGACGGGCAACTTCAACAGAATTACCGCTGCAATACAGCAGGCAAAGGATCTGGGTGCAGAATTGCTGTGCTTTCCTGAAGTGGCCATTACAGGCTATGGAAGTGAGGATCTTTTTCTTAGCTATTGGTATCCACAACGTGCCATGGCACAAGTACAAAAGCTCCTTCCCTTCTGCGAAAATATCACGGTAGCTGTAGGGCTTCCTGTTCGGATCCAGGAAAAAGTATACAATTGTATGGCCGTGATTGAAAATACGGAACTGCTGGGTTTTGTAGCCAAACAGTACATGGCCATAGATGGTGTCCACTATGAGTTCCGATGGTTTACCCCTTGGGTGGCAGGCCAGGTAATCCAATTCGATTTTTTCGGCAAAGATGTTCCTTTGGGAGATCTTGTATTCGAAAAAAATGGCCTCAAGTACGGTTTTGAAATCTGTGAAGATGCATGGAGAGGAAAACTCCGGCCAGGATATAGACTATTAGACAGGAAAATTGATCTGATTTTCAATCCCAGTGCAAGCCATTTTGCCATGGGAAAAACCAGATTACGGGAAGAATTGGTAATGCAAAGCAGTCAATTGCTTCAAGCTACCTATTGCTATGTGAACCTATTAGGCAATGAAGCTGGCAGAATGATCTTTGATGGTGAAATAATGGTAGCTAGAGCGGGTGAATTGCTCCTGAAAAATGAAATCCTCTCCTTCAAAGATTATCATGTGCTGACTTTTGACTATGGCTCATCCCCAGCTGTTATAGATACCGTAACACCCCCAGATAAAAATCTGGAGTTTACAAAAGCTTCAGCTTTGGCATTGTTTGATTACATGCGCAAAAGCAAGAGTAAAGGTTTTGTACTTTCACTAAGCGGTGGGGCAGATTCTTCAACTATAGCCATTCTGGTTGCCGAAATGGTCCGAAGAGGCATGGCTGAATTGGGGCAGGAGGAATTCCTAAAAAAACTCGGAATCGATTATCAGCCAAAATCGGAAAATCCTGTAAAAGAAATTACCGGACAGGTTTTGACCACTGCTTACCAATCCTCAGACAACTCTTCGTTTGCTACATTCCAAAGTGCCAAACTGCTTGCTGAACATATTGGAGCAGTGTTTTACAATTGGGAAATTGCCCAAGAGGTGCAGTCTTACACAGAAAAAATCGAAAATGCACTGGGAAGAAAACTGACATGGAAAACTGATGACATTGCCTTACAGAACATTCAGGCAAGAGCCAGGTCTCCTATTATCTGGATGCTAACCAATGTCAAAAATGCCCTGCTTTTGAGCACTTCCAACAGAAGTGAAGGAGATGTAGGTTATGCTACCATGGATGGTGACACCAGTGGCAGTATCAGCCCTATAGCAGGCGTAGACAAATATTTCATTTTGCAATGGCTGAAATGGGCAGAGCAAGCTTTGGGATATACCGCGTTAAAACACGTCAATAGTCTTCAACCTACCGCTGAACTCAGACCTAATGAGAACAACCAGACAGATGAAAAAGACCTGATGCCTTATGCTGTCATTGTAGAAATAGAAAGATTGGCCATCCGCGACAGAAGATCCCCTGTAGATGTGTATTTGATCCTCAAGGAGGAGCTGGAAGTAGAACCTGAAACCTTAAAAACCTACATCAAAAAGTTCTTTAAACTTTGGGCCATTAATCAATGGAAAAGAGAAAGGCTTGCTCCTTCTTTCCATTTAGATGATTTTAATGTGGATCCGAAGACCTGGTGTAGGTTTCCGATTTTATCTGGTGGATTTGAAGAAGAACTTAAGGAATTGGAAAGTGCCATATAAAATGTAACTTTCCATTGCTTATAACCAAGATTTGAAATGACTGATATCTTATTGAATTATGTTGTCTGGAGTCCAACTCCCGAAATTTTTCCCGGTTTTGAAAGGTTGAGGTGGTATGGATTACTGTTTGCTTTGGGATTTATCATCTCACAGCAAATCATGGTCTACATCTATCGTAAAGAAGGCCAAGATGAACGCCTTGTAGACAAACTCACCATATACATGGTAATATCGACCATTATCGGTGCCAGGTTAGGACATGTCTTCTTCTATGAGGCTGACAAATATCTCAGCAATCCTCTGGATATATTTAAAGTTTGGGAAGGCGGATTGGCCAGTCATGGGGCTGCCATTGCCATACTGATTGCCCTGTATATGTATTCCAAAAAAGTCCCCTCACAATCCTATCTATGGGTAGTGGACCGGATTGTAATAGTAGTTGCTCTTACAGGTGCCCTGATCCGAATGGGAAATCTGATGAACTCAGAAATCGGGGGTAAACCGACAGATTCAGATAGCGGTTTTGTCTTCGCAAGAGATGCTGAAGAAATTCTGGAAACATTAAGGATACCAGTCGAAAGTGTAACAGCATACAAGCCTGATGGCCGGGACCAGGAGTTACAAGGCAATGGAATTGTACCGGTAAATTTTGATTTACAAGTAGCCAAAGGGAGCTTTCAGGAAGAAGACCTCAGAAAAGCAATTGAGTCCGATGTGAAATACGCGCTTACAAGATTCAAAAGTTCACAGAAATACCTTGCCGAGCAGGTAGAAACACCGCTCAATTATGAATTGGCGGACAGAGGAAACCATTACTTGATTACGATCAAAACTTTTGGAATCACCAGATATCCGACGCAAATCTATGAAGCAGCATCATATTTGATCATATTCATCTTGCTGTTTGTGTTGTGGAGTCGCTACAAATCCAGACTTCCAGATGGGCTCTTTTTAGGTCTTTTCCTGATTTCGGTTTTCGGAATGCGTTTTATTTGGGAATTCCTCAAAGAAGTTCAAGTCGAATTTGAAGAGGATCTTGCCTTCAATATGGGCCAAAGCCTAAGTATTCCTCTTGTAATAGGGGGTATAATCCTAGTAGCTTTGGCACTGAAAAAAGGATTTAAACCTAAATTAAGCTAAGGTACCGGATCATGGCCGTGTCCTCCCCATGGATGACAACTGGCAATACGTTTGATTCCTAGCCAACCGCCCTTAAACACCCCATGTTTTAACACTGCTTCTTTCATATATTGGCTGCATGTGGGTGTATAGCGGCAAGATGGAGGGAAAAGTGGGGAAATCAGGCGCTGATAGAGAACTACAGGGAAAACGGCAATTTTACGGATCAATGTTTTCAAAAGCTTGGATTTAGAAAATAAAGGATAATTTGGACATAAAGTTCCAATAAGCTATTTAAAGGGAGAATAATTTTGGGCATGAGGTTATATTTTTTTTGCGTTGCAGCATTGTGTTTAAGCACAGGCTTAATCAGTCACCGAGCCTACTCCCAAACTTCGTCAGAGGAAGGCGTGGTAAAAGCACCACGTGAAGTAGTGATCAACAATATATTCATCATCGGTAACCAAAAGACAAAAAAAAGCATCATCCTCAGGGAAATTGACCTTCAAACAGGTATTACTTATGACTGGGAAGATCTTCTGCTGACCATTCAGGCAGACCAGAAAAAAATATATAATCTCCAGTTATTCAACAACGTGGAGATCACTCCTTTATTGACTGATGAAGAAAGCATTGAACTGCTCGTGTCAGTAACCGAACGCTGGTATATCATTCCAAATATTATCTTCAACCTTGCAGACCGGAATCTTGCCGAATGGTGGACAAACCAGAACAGGGATTTCTCCAGAGTCAATTATGGAGCCAGGCTTATGCACAACAATGTAGGCGGGAGAAATGAAAAATTGAGAATAGGTGCGCAATTTGGATTTACCCAAGCCTACGATATCCAATATAGTACGCCTTATATTGACCGAAAACAACGACATGGCCTTGCTTCTCAGCTCACTTATTTCACCCAAAAAACAATACCTGTAAGATCATCTCAAAACCGTCAGATTTTTTACACGAATGAAGAAGAAAATGTCTTAAGAAGAAATATCAGTGGACTGCTTCGGTATACGTACCGAGGCAGCTATTACAATTTTCATTTCGTGACCGTAGGGATCAACAATACCCAGATCCACCCAGATGTCCTATTGCAAAATGGAAATTACTTTCTGCATGGAACAAACAATTTGAGATATACTTCTCTGAGCTACAATTTCAGACATGACCGCAGAGACAACATAGCCTATGCTACGCAAGGACAGATGCTCAATGTTGCAATTACTAGATACGGTATATTGGAAAGTGATAATTTCAAGGATACCGAGTTTACAATCAATGCCAATAAATATGCCCGCCTCAGTGATAGAGTACATGTGGTGAGCGGTATATCCTTCAATACTTTTTTAAATGGAAGACAACCGTTTACCATGGTAAGAGGAATAGGATATAGCCCCTATTTTATCAGAGGATATGAACTGAATGTAGTGGAAGGGCAAAGAACAATAGTCCATAAAAACAGCTTAAGGTTTAACCTGATCAATGTAGGATATGATATTGGCCAATATGTACCCCTTGAGGAATTTGCCTATTTTCCTTTGAAACTATATCTCAGCGGCAATTTTGACCATGGCTATGTCAATGACCTCAACAACCTTCCCGAAAATACCCGACTGACCAATAAATACCTTTTTGGCTATGGATTGGGACTGGATCTTGTGACATTATATGATATGGTATTTAGGTTTGAATACTCCCGAAACAACCAAAATGAGGGTGGATTCTTCATAAACTTCCGGGCACCCTTCTAAAATTAAACGTTTAATTTATCGCTCATTTCAAACCAAGATGAGCTGGATTTACCTATCTTTTTTCTCATAATTTTTTATGAGATGGGTAAAAAGATACTGACTACGCTACTGCTTGGTTTTCTTTTCCTAACAAATGCCTACACCCAATCTGGGACCGAAACATTTCCCAAAGGCAGTAGAAGTATGGGTATGGGCAATGCACATGTCACTCTTGGCGACAGCTGGGCAGTATTTAACAACAGTGCAGGTATAGCTTTCCTGGAGCATTCACAAATAGCAGTAGGCTATGACCAAAGGCTGAATCTTCAGGAATTGACAACTTTTGCTGCCGCTATGGCTATTAAAAGTAGGCAAGGGGCTTGGGGAATCGGGGTGTCAAGCTTCGGGTCAGAACTTTTCTCCCAACAGCAGGTAGGGTTATCCTTTGCCAGCAAACTAGGCATCACCAGTTTAGGCCTGAAAGTGGATTACTTACAGACCAGCATAGAAGGAGGTGGAACAGGAAGGGCTGCCATTGTGAGTCTTGGGGGTATTGCTGAACTGACGCCTGTATTGCTTTTTGGTGCCCATGTGTACAATCTTTCAGGAGCAGGTTATGGTCGATTTAGCACGGACAAGTTGCCCATTATTGTCAAGGCAGGTCTCTCCTACCGCCCTTCATCTGCACTGATGGTCAATCTGGAAGCAGAAAAGGACATTCTTTTGCCTCCATTGGTGAAATTAGGATTGGAATATGCCCTTGCTCAAAAACTCTACACCAGAATAGGCATCAATTCGGAACCCGCCAACTTGTTTTTTGGGATAGGCTTCAGACCAAAAGCATTTCAGCTTGACTATGCCATGGGACAACACGCACAACTTGGCTACACCCAGCACCTTTCCTTACAACTCAACCTTTCTAAAAAATGAAAAGGTTGCTGATCCTATTATTTTTCTGCAGCACCTGCTGTTTTGCACAGACATATAGAAAAGAAGAACTCAATCTCGAGATGCTTGTTGAAGAACTTTTTGCCATGCAAGAGGCTGACGAATCGTATGAAGACATCTATGAGACACTTTTACAGCACCTTATGCATCCTATTCAGCTCAACAAAGCTACCCCAGAAGAGTTAAAAAGTCTTTACATCCTCACTCCTGCCCAGCTTAATAGCTTTTTTGCATACAAGGCAGCTTTTGGCAATTTTATTTCTATTTATGAACTACAGGCAATTCCTCATTTTGATTTGCCGACTATTTATAAGCTCTTGCCTTTTGTAAGGATAGATGAGGCGGTGGTCAGACAAGGAAACTTATTGAATCGTATCGTTAAATCCAGAGATGCATATCTGTTGCTTAGAAACAGCCGTGTTTGCGAAATACGGCGCGGATTTACAGCACCTGATACGCTCTCAAATGGCAACCTGAGCAGCAGATACTTAGGTGACCCTAATGGGATCTTTACCAGATTTAGGATTTCCCAAGCCAAGGATTTTAGCTTGGGCTTCACTGCTGAAAAAGACCCAGGTGAACAATTGATCTGGAATCCAACTGCAAAACAGTATGGTGCAGATTTTATATCCTATCATTTCACCTTGTACAATAGAGGGAAATGGAATACCATAAGCTTGGGTGATTATCAGCTACAGACAGGTCAGGGGTTAGTTTTTGGTTCTGGTTTCAGCGTAGGCAAAGGCGCTGAAACCATCACTACCATCAGACGCAGTAACTTTGGAATCAGACCTTATACAGCAGCAATGGAGTATAACTATTTCAGAGGTGCCGCTGCCAGCTATCAACTTCCAAATGTACAGCTTACACTCATGGCCTCACAGACGCCAAGAGATGGTAATCTGGAGCTACAGCAGGATAGTCTAGATAGAGAAATTGTAGTCTTAACCTCTTTGCCAAGTAGCGGCTTCCACCGTACTCCTTCAGAACTCGCAAGGAGACATGCCGCTAAGGAAACGAACTTTGGCGGAAATTTACATTTTGCAAGTAAAAGAAAGGATGTTCAATTTGGCATCAATTACCTACAAACAATTTTTAGCCAAACCTTTATCAGAACACCAAGGGTCTATAATCAATTTGAATTTGCAGGTCAAGAAAATTATGTAGGAAGTATTTATTGGAATTATAATATCCAAAACCATTTTCTATTTGGCGAATCAGCCTTATCAAAAAGTAGAGGACAGGGACACGTCATTGGTATGATGAGCAGCCTTCATCCCAAACTTGGTTTCTCCATGCTCTGGAGAAACTATGCCAGAAATTTTCATAGCTTTTATGGAAATGCATTTGCAGAAAGTACAAGACCTATCAATGAAAAGGGCCTTTATATGGGCATGAATTTCAAACCCTCTTCAAAATGGGCTATGTCTATCTACTATGATAGGTTTGAGTTTCCCTGGCTCAGGTTTAGAATGTATAGGCCAAGCCATGGAACTGAATGGCTTGCAAGGGTTGCCTATTCGCCATCTAGAAACAAATTGATTTTTCTCCAGCTTAGGGAAGAACTAAAAGACAGGAACCTCACTAGTGAAACCAATACCCAATCTCCTTATCAAGTAGCAGCAGGTAGAAAAACCAATTTCGCAGCTAATCTGGATATGGCTATAGATAAAAAATGGAGCATGAAATCAAGGGTTATGGCGAGCAGGTACCAGCTATCAAGCAGCAACACCTCGGGCTTTGCCATATCACAAGATCTGAACTATGACCAAGGTACCTGGAGGTTTTCATCCCGGATTGTTTTGTTTGACACAGAAGATTATGAAAACCGGCAATACCTCTATGAAAGAAATGTGCTCTGGTATTTTTCTGTCCCTCCCATGCATGGCCAAGGGATGCGCTATTACCTCCTTGGCCAATATAAAATCAGTCCGAAACTCAGTGTTTGGGGAAGATTCTCGCGAACCAGATATACTGATAGGGTAGTGATAGGCTCTGGACTGCAAAGGATCGATGGCAGCACCCAGACAGAGACTGTTGTACAGCTCAGATATCAATTTAACCGATAAATTATACAATCGGTATCATCCTCAACAGAGTTTTTGATAAATTCCGTTTCAAAACCAACCGCCAAATGAACATCAAGCTGTTATTCACCGCCATTGTACTTTTGTTATGCACCCACATGGTCTTTGCCCAAGTTCCAGACAAGGGCAAAATGGCAAAGCAAGAAGGATTTTATACCTTTTACACAGATGAAGAAAAAGGGAAGATTTATTTAGAAATCGACAGACTAGAAGATGAATTTCTCTATGTCAATTCTATGCCAGCAGGAGTAGGATCTAATGACATCGGACTAGACCGTGGCCAATTGGGTCGGACCAGGATTGTAGAATTCCGAAAGGCCGGCAATAAAATCCTCCTAGTCCACAAAAATTATGACTTTAGAGCCTATAGCGACAATCCTGCTGAAGTCAAATCTGTCAAAGATGCCTTTGCAGAATCCGTATTGTGGGGCTTCGAGATTTTATCCAAGGACGGCAACAAATATCTAGTAGATGCGACGAATTTCTACCTTCAGGATGCCCATATGGTAGCGGAAAAATTAGGCTCAGCTAGACAAGGATCGTACAAAGCTGATCTGTCGAGAAGTGCAATCTACCAGCCTATGACTAAAAATTTCCCCCTTAATACGGAAGTTGAAGCCATAGTAACCGTCACAGGAAATGCTACCGGAGCCTACATCAATTCAGTTACCCCTTCACCGGAAGCAGTTACTGTCAGACAACGTCATTCATTCATTGCACTTCCTGAGCCAGGCTATCAGCCTAGGGCTTACGACGCAAGAGCAGGCTATTTCCATATTTCCTATATGGATTTCACCACACCTATAGGGGATCCCATGCATAAAAAATTCATCTCTAGACATCGATTGGAAAAGAAAGATCCTACGGCTAAAATTTCAGAACCCATAAAGCCTATCATTTATTACCTTGACCGAGGCACACCAGAGCCAGTCCGAAGTGCTTTGCTGGAGGGTGGAAACTGGTGGGCAGAGGCTTTTGAAGCAGCCGGATTTAAAAATGCCTACAGGGTAGAATTGATGCCTGAAGGAGCTGACCCTATGGATGTGCGGTACAATGTCATCCAATGGGTCCACCGCTCCACAAGAGGCTGGTCCTATGGTTCCTCTGTCAGAGATCCTAGGACTGGAGAAATTATTAAAGGGCATGTTACCTTGGGTTCACTGCGGGTAAGACAGGATTATCTGATTGCCCAGGGACTATTGCAGCCTTTTGAAGACGGTAAACCAAGAGATCCCAAAATGCTGGAAATGGCCTTGGCCAGATTGAGACAGCTTTCTGCACATGAAATCGGTCACACACTTGGTTTGGCGCATGCCTATGCCTCCTCTCCTACAAACAGGGCATCTGTAATGGATTACCCTTATCCTTTGATTACCATGGATGGAAATGGAAATCTTGACCTCTCTAAAGCTTATGATGACAAAATCGGAGATTGGGATAAATGGGCTATCCGTTACGGCTATGAAACCATTCCACAAGGCCAACAGGAACAGGCGTATCTAAATAAAATTTTGGAAGACACCTACGCGGCTGGTCATACATTCATTTCAGATACGGATTCCAGACATCCAAGTGGCAGCCATGCAACGGCTCACCTTTGGGACAATGGTGCCTCTGCCAGTGAGGAACTTATGCGCATGATGACTATAAGGGAAGCAAAACTGAAATCTTTTGGCTTAAATGCAATTGAGAAAAACCAACCAGAAGCTTTACTGGAAGAGGTTTTGGTTCCGCTTTACCTGATGCACCGCTACCAGATAGAAGCTACTTCCAAACTGATTGGAGGAATGGATTATACCTACAAGATAAAAGGTGACAACCAAAAAAACCAAGCCAGATTAGAGGCTAAAAAGCAACAACAGGCACTAGATGCCTTGCTTTATACAGTACAAGCCAGGCAGCTTGCTGTACCTACTCCTATATTGGACTTGCTACCTCCAAGACCTATGGGATATAGCCGAAATAGAGAAACATTCCCGTCCAGAAACGGATTGAACTTTGATCCTTTGGCTCCAGCAGAAAATGTGGTAGACATGGCTTTTGGTTTTCTTTTTGAACCCGGAAGAGCCAATAGACTCCACCAACAGAAACTTTTTGATCAAAGCCTGCCTTCCTACAAAGAAGTTTTGGACAAAGTAACCTCCGCAGTGATGAATAATCATTTTAATGGTACTTATGAAGGTGAAATCAATTTACTGGTACAAAACAGGCTTGTCGACCACCTGATCAATTTGGTCCATAGTTCTCAGGCAACACCAACGGTAAAAGCAATCACCCGCCAAAAATTACGGGACATCAGCAACGAATGGACCAAAGCAGCTAAAACTACTTCCACCAATGCCTATACAGCAGGAGTACAAGATGATTTCAGAAAATTCTTGGCCAATAAAATCTCGGATCAATTAAGCCAAAAAGAAGAAAGCAAAATTCCAGCAATGCTCACCATTCCCGATGGCGCACCTATTGGAGCGGATATGGCATGTGATTTTCAGTAAACTATTCCTGGGTATTGAGCTTGATGTTGTCAAAAAGGTTGTAAAACCCCTCCCCGAATTGAAAACAAAAACTATATAATTTGATTTATCCAGAGTCCCGTAGAGATGGTTTGTCAATTGCCCCGGGTTTTACCCGGGGCACAACCAATCATGTGATTTTTTGGCCGAGGCATGCGCAAGATCCAGTTTAGCCTTCCGCCAAAAACAGGGAAGGATTGCAAGAACCTTGCGTATAAAAAGATTCCCACCCCGGAGGGGGGAAATGTCAGTAGCCTCGGGTTTCAACCCGGGGAAAACCAAAGCCAATCATTTGATTTTTTGGCCGAGGCATGCGCAAGATCCAGATCAGCCTTCCGCCAAAAAAAGAGAAGGATTGCAAGAACCTTGCGTATAAAAATTTCAGATCCGGATGCCCATTACTCAAAACTTTTCACTTAGTCCCGCTCAAAATCAAGTCTCAATTTTGAATGCGCATCATCCTCATCCCACTCCCCATTCTTCCCATATTACCCATTGGATTGAGTTTGTTGTTAAGCCGGTAAGTAAAGCTCAGCATGACAAATCTCCCTAAATTATTGGTGACTGTTTGTTCGATAAAGTTCACATCGGCCCGCTGAACAACTCCAATATTCTGATTGAGGAGGTTGTTGCCGGCCAATTTGATTTCTCCTATATTGTTTTTGAGCACAAATCGGCTGAAAGACAGGTTGAGCAGCGGGATGGATTCATCAAAACCTGTACTCCTGGATGTATAGGACAGATAGGTGAAAGTACTGGAAAATGTATACTTATTCAAAAAATTGATTCCTAAATCAGATCCGAAACTACGGTTGAGAAAGAGTTGGTTTTGATCCTGACGGAAATCATAGGCAGTACTTTGTCTGCTCACATTAGCAGTCAGTCCAAAATTGACAAATTCTTTCCAATTGAAATCATATCGTGCATTTCCCCCAAGATTCTGAATCCGGATGATGTCCTCCAATGCATTAATCTGGTTGAATCCCTGACTGTAATTGATGTTTGGACCGATATTGAACCGGCTCTTGAGTTGTTTTATCGGAAAACCGAAGTTGACATTCGCTCCAGCAAGCACATTATTCCTCACATTAACAGGGCTGATGGTCCTGATTTGTCTATCATCAATGCTTTGGGCATTTACAATGGCATTTTCTGTAAAATTCAAAAAGGCATTGGCGAATAGGTTTACAAACTTACCCATATCATAACTGTTGTAATTGACCCTCCAGCTGTGGTTATATGCAGGTCTAAGTTCTGGGTTGCCGATATAGATATTGAGTGGATCACTGTTGTCAATAACTGGCTGAAGCTGCTCAATACTTGGTTCATTGACAGTGGTTTGGTAATTGAACATCAGGTTTTTGGTGTTGCTGAAGCTGTAGTTCAATTGCATGTTGGGAAGTAGGTTGCGGAAACTATTGTTCACCTGCTCATCCCAAAGCACGAGCTCCCCTCGAAGCTGTGTGGCCTGCATGGCAAGTCCTGCCACAAAGTTGTATTTTCCTGAATTATAAGAAAAATTGGCTCCTGGTCGGTGATAGGTATAAAGGGAGTTGAACTTGTTGCTGAGGTTCTGATTAAAAACCAAATTGTCATCCAACCAATCAAAAACCTCTCTGTTTACATCATTGTGATTTTGTCTGAAGTTGTAATAGAGTTCTAAATATTTTCTACCTCCTAATGGTTCTGTATAAGCAGTGTTGATCCCATAATTGAAAGATTGGTTGTTTTGGAAATTCAGTTGTTCGATATTTTCTCTGGAAGGGCTTTGACCAAAAAATTCATTTTCCGCATTTAAACTCCCTTCCAAATCACTGCCATTTAATCCAAATGTTAAATTTGCGGATATGGTTTTTCCGGGTTTGCCAAACCTATGTCTTAGCAAAAGCTCTGAATTGGCTTGATAACTGTTCCCAAACACCATGTTGCTTCTCAATCCCCTATTCAACAGGCTTCCCTCTTGATCCCTATTGGCAGTCACACTACTTGACACATTGTCTAGCTGTGTAAGCTGAACATTGGTTGTCGATCGAAATGAGTTAAGGCTATCAATTTTATGGTCCACAATCAAGTTGAGCCGATGGTTGACCGACTGGTTATCTTGTCTACTTTTTTCTGAAAAATTAAAATCGCCAGAAGGAAAAAAGTTAAGTCTTTCTTTATCCTGTGTAATGTTGTGGTTGAGTTGGTTATAGAAATAACTGCTTCGCAATTGTGTCCTTTTGTTGAAATCCTTGTTTAGGTTGGTACCAAAAGCCTGACTTCCCATGATACCGTTGATCCGCTGCCCATTGTTGATCGGAACACCGCTACCGCCCCCACCTGGCCCACCGATTACTACCCTTACC
>DAIPZN010000058.1:0-27702 GCA_036782195.1 Cyclobacteriaceae bacterium
CTTCGAAGGTTTGGTGCTTTTCGGTTTGTTGCTGTGTTTGTACGGTTTTGCTAAAAGTAGGGACTCCTTGGCTGCATTAGGTTGGTCTTTTGCTGTCGCCATCAAGCTAACCCCTTTACTAATTGGCCCAATACTGCTAAAGGCTAAACACCGGCAATTGATATTCTGGGGCATATCATTCACGTTAATCGGAATTTCTTTGTTCCCGTTGATTTTGCAAGAAAATATAGGGTTTTGGAAAAGTCTGTCGCTTTACCAAAAGAATTTTGAATTCAACGCTTCGATTTATTATCTGCTTAATTTTCCCATCACAGTTCTTATAGGATACAATCCTATTGGAATTTTAGGCCCTATCCTAAGTCTGGCAACCCTGATTTTTATCTTGATGATTTGTTTCTGGTTTCCCGTATCAGATTCCCGTACCCTAGCTCAGGGGGTTGTGATTTGCTATTTGGTTTATTTGCTGATGCAACCCGTTGTTCATCCTTGGTACTTAATTCCGGCATTTGGGATCAGTATGCTGACACCTTACAGAACGTTTTTGGTATGGACAGCACTTGTATTTCTGTCATATGGGGCTTACAGTACCTATCCTGCTCAAGAAAAATGGTATCTTCTTGTATTAGAATATGGTATATTGGCTATAGCAGTCTTCCATGACTGGAGACGTTACCAAAAAGGTAGTGCTTCTGTAAGCAAACAGTAGTCCAAAGGGTGTTTGAAGGATTGCTTCCCTTATAGGGATCTGATCAGGTCTGAATATCCTCAGGTATTAAGCATTTTTAAAAATGGGAAAAGTAATTATGGTTACTTTTGTCTAACCTTGATTGGAATACAAACTAATAAACAACATCAATTAACTTGAAAAAAGCTTTCTTACTCTTATTGTTGTTACCACTACTTTCCTGCTCTTCTGGGTCAGAGGAAAAAGCAGTGGAAATTATTGAAAAATCAATAGCCGCACATGGCGGAGCCTCTAGGTATGAAGCCTTAAATAGTTTTTCATTTGTAAAGAATTCCTTGCTGTTTGATGAAACAGGTGAGTTAGAATCTCAAAGTGAGGTAAACCACAGTTACCGATACAAACCATTTTTTGAAGGTGTAATGTCTTGGGAAAAAGACAGCATCAAACACGAATTCAAATTTGACGGGCTAAAGGCATCCTACAAAATGGGGGCAAACGAAATTCAAAATCCCGGTTTTTTGCAAAGTAGAAAACTTGATTTTGAAGGGACTCATTACGTTTTAGTCAAGCCTTTTGATCTACTTAAATCAGCCAAAAAACTTGAATATCTGGGACGGACAAGGCTAGCTAATGAACTTGAGGTAGAAAATATCATGGTAGTAGACGGCGACCCCGAAGATGCCGCTACAGATGTCTGGTGGTATTTCTTTGATGTTCAGTCGTATCAATTGGTGGGTTATCGGGTGAAGACTTCAGGACATTTTGCCCAGGTTTATAACAAGGAGTTAGACCTGCAGGATGGTTTGCTTTTGCCTTCCAAAAGAGAAAGCTATAGAGTAGACAGCGCAGGCAACCATTTGTATCTCAGGGCAGCTTACAGCTTTGATAAGTTCCAATTAAACTTCTGAATTATATGCTAAAATCAGCTTCAATACTTACCTTTTTTCTCCTGTTTTCCTTGTTGAACTTTAGCTGTAACCCTACAGATAAAGCCCAAGAAGTAGTAGATAACGCAATTACTTATCACGGAGGCAAAAAATTTGAACAGGTAACCATTGATTTTGACTTTAGAGATAGGCATTACCAGATCCACAAGTCTTCCACAAGTTTCAAATATGTCAGGGAGTTTCAGGATTCTACCGGTTTGGTAAAAGACATTTTAGACAATGGTGGATTTCAGCGTTCGGTGAATGGTAATCTTGTGGACCTTGACCCGGAAAAAGCCAGGGCTTATTCCAATTCGGTCAATTCCGTAGCCTATTTTGCATTTTTGCCATACGGGCTGAATGATCCCGCCGTATACAAAGAATACTTGGGTATTTCAGAATTAGATGGTAAACGTTATCACCGGATTAAAGTGACTTTTTCAGAAAATGGTGGAGGAGAGGATTTTGAAGACGAATTCCTATATTGGTTTGGAGAAGAAGATTATGCATTGGGATTTTTGGCATATTCTTATCATACAGAAGGTGGAGGTGTCCGATTCCGTAAGGTGATCGATGTTCACGAAATTGATGGGCTTAGGCTTTTGGATTATGAGAATTACAAACCCAAAGTAAAAGAAACACCTTTGGAGAATCTGGAGGAATTGTACCTTCAAGGGCAACTTGATCTGCTTTCTGAAATTCTTTTGGAGCGGATTACTGTAAAAGAGTAACAGTTGAAGATGGGTGTTGTCCAACGACGATTGATTAAAAACGTCTGGAAGAAAGCACAAAATAGAGCATTCGGTTACAATTGTTTTTTGATAATTATCATGAGTATGGTCAAAAAGGGACTATTGGTCTTGTTTTCGTTGCTCTTGTTAGGTGCTGTGTGGAACTTCAGCCAACGCCCCTTGCAAGGGGAGGTGTTATTGCTCCCTAATGAACCCAGGCAAAAGGGAGTTTGCTGGGTTGGTGGTCCTGAAATGTTGCAAGGAGGCGAACTTGAGGCCTTGCTGCCAGTAGGAGTCACGCATATTTCCCAAACCCCTTTTGGATGGCAGGATTCCCCTCATTCCCCAAGCCTTAAATGGGAAGAACATCGCCCCAAAATCTGGTGGGGGGAGTCTTTATTGGGAATGAAGGCAACTATAGCAGAGGCGAGAAACCATCAAATCCAAACACTTCTTAAACCACATATTTGGGTAAAGGGTCATTGGCCTGGAGCGATACAGATGCAATCTGAAGCTGATTGGCAGGAATGGTTTAGCAACTATGCGGAATTTATCTTGTTCTATGCGCGCTTTGCTGAAGAAGAGGAGTTGCCAATTTTATGTATTGGCACAGAGTTAGAACTCACTTCGCAGAAAGAGCAGGAATGGAGATCTATTATTGAAGCGATCAGGGCTGTCTATAGCGGCAAGATCACCTACGCGGCCAACTTCACCGAATATCAAAAAATCAAATTTTGGGATGCATTGGATTACATAGGCATTCAGGCTTATTTCCCTTTAGCCGATAAGGAAGACCCGACTATTTCATTTTTAAACCAAAAATGGGCACAACAGATCAGGGAAATTGAGAAAGTCCAAAAGAAATTCAACAAACCTGTTCTGTTTACGGAAATTGGCTATTGCAATACAGCTGATGCGGCTATTTCTCCTTGGATATGGCCATCTGACCGCAAAGGCAGCAGACTTTCAGAGGAAGTTCAGGCAAGATGCTATAGGTCATTTTTTGAAACAGTTTGGGCAAAAGACTGGTTAGCAGGAGTATATTTTTGGAAATGGTATCCAGTACCACGCCAAGTAGAATTGGACTTCTCCCCACAAAAAAGAAAAGCCCAAGAGGTCATGACAGAGTTTTTCAATCAGGAATAATAAAACTTGTTCTTTCCTGTTTTTTGTGGTACAGATTATGTTGCTTTTTGTTAGGCAAAAAAGCAGCATTAAGTTATAACTCTAAGTAAAGAGGCATTTGGATTTTCTAAAAACCAAAATCAGCGCTTTTTTTTTGCAGATAGACTTTGGGGCAAGTTTGCCCTTCTTAAAAATTTTTTTGATGAATAAGAAAGACCAATTCGATGCAATCATTGTAGGCTCCGGTCAGGCAGGAAATCCTCTAGCCATCAAGCTTGCCCATTTGGGGTGGAAGATAGCGCTAGTGGAAAAAAATTCTATTGGTGGAACCTGCGTCAACTATGGATGTACGCCTACTAAAACCTATGTTGCCAGTGCTAAGAAAATGCATGATTGTAAGCATGCAGATCGTTGGGGAATCCTCTGGAATGCTCCTCCAGTTTTTGATATCAAGTCTGTGAAAGCGAGGAAGAACACCCTTGTGATGCAATCTGTCCAAAACATCAAGGAGAAATTTACCGAAAACCCAAACATAACCTTGTTTATGGGGATGGCCAAGTTCACTGAACCTTATGTGCTGAAAGTGGAAGACAATTATCTGACTGCTCCTAAAATATTTTTGAATGTTGGTGCAAGAGCACATGTTCCTGAAGGTTTTGATCATCCAAAATGTCTGACGCATAAAGAAATGCTAGAGTTGGAAACGCTTCCACGACACCTAGTGGTGATCGGGGGAAGTTATATAGGACTTGAATTTGCGCAGATGTTTCGAAGATTTGGCAGTGAGGTGACGGTCATTGAAAAGCAGTCTAGAATCCTAAGCAAGGAAGACAAAGAAGTTTCCGTAGCCATACAGGAAATCTTGGAAAAGGAAGGTATCCATTTTCATCTTAATGCAGATTGTATCGGTGTAGGTGATGTGAACGGAGATGTAGAAGTCACTGCTTCATGCGCAAAGGATAAGCTAAAGGTACTTGGCTCTCATGTTTTGGTAGCTGTGGGCAGAAAGCCAAACACAGACCTTCTGGATTTGGAGCAGGCAGGTATCCACATCGACAAAAATGGTTTTATTAAGGTTGACCAAAACTTGGAAACCAATCTCAAGGGGGTTTTTGCGCTAGGGGATTGCAATGGGGAAGGTGCTTTTACTCATACTGCCTACCATGATTATCAGATAGTTTCAACTGCAATTTCTGAAAAAGATCAAAAGCAGTTGAAAGACCGAATTCCTACCTACGCAATGTTTATCGACCCACCATTAGCCCGGGCAGGTATCAATCTTGCTGAGGCAAAAAAAGATGAAAGAAAAATCCTTCGGGGCTATCTTCCTATGGAAAAAGTCGCTCGAGCTAAAGAAAAGGGGGAGACTGAAGGTTTTATCAGCATTTTGGTAGATGCAGCAAGCAAAAGAATACTTGGAGCCACCATTTTGGGAATTGGTGCGGATGAAATAATAGGAAGCATTTTGAATGTCATGCATGCAGGTTTGAGCATCGAGATTATCCGGGAAAATGTCTATCCACACCCTACAGTGACGGAGTTGTTGCCGTCAGTTCTAGAAGATTTAAAGCCAATTTAAGGACCTATGAAAGCTATTTGGAACGATAAGATCATCGCGGAGAGTAATGACACCATATTAATTGAGGGCAACCATTATTTCCCAGCTGAAGCTATTGAAAATGAATTTTTTCTTCCATCAGAGACCCATACCACCTGTTCTTGGAAGGGGCTGGCGAGCTATTTTAATATTGAGGTGGATGGTGAAATCAACCAAGATGCCGCATGGTATTATCCTGACCCAAAACCTGCAGCAAGGGCAATAAAAGGTTATGTTGCATTTTGGCGCGGAGTAAAAGTATTGCCTTGAAATTTTAATTCTATTTAGTTCATTTATTTCTAATCTTTAGCGATTGGTTATTATCCGGCACAATTCTTTTTCATTTCCAAAATCCCTTGTCTTGGCAGGTGGGTTTAGCGTCTTGCTGATTTTGATGGCTAGCTTTTTTCCTGATAATTTCAGAACTGTGTTAGCTTCCCTAACCCAGCGCCTGCTAGATCTTTTTGGGTATTATTATTTGGTATTGGGTTTTGGGGCAGTTTTGCTTTTGGTGTTATTGGCTTTGTCTGGTTTGGGCAACATCAGATTGGGGAGCTGCAAACCTGAATATGGCTGGCTGTCATGGATAGCCATGCTATATAGCACAGGAATGGGAGCAGGTTTATTACTCAGGGCGGTGCAGGAACCTGTTTACTTTTTTTCCCATCCCCCTAAAGCAACTGGTCTGGAACCTGGAGTATTTGCATTGCAGTATACTTTCTTTCATTGGGGATTTACGCCTTGGGCGCTCTATGGATTATTTGGATTGCTCATCAGTTACAACATGTATGTCAAACACAGAGGAGTGAGAACTTCTGATGCTTTAGGCCCTTTGCAGCATAAAACATGGGTGGCGGCTATAGTGGATGCGCTGACGCTAATTTGCACTTTGCTTGGAGTGGTAGCCGCGGTAGGACTTGGAAGCGCCCAACTTCTTGAAGGTATAGCCTTATCAATCGTTATTCCTCAGGAAGCAGTTTACTTTCTTGTTTTCATAATATGTTTTTTGGCTACAGGTTCGGCGATGTTGGGTGTCGGCCGGGGTATCAGAAAGTTATCCAATTTGAATATCCTTATGGCAACCATTTTACTCTTTTCTGCCTTGATAGCTGGATTTGGTGGCAGATGGTTTTATAATTTTCTGGAAAGTATTGTTTTCTATGTGCGGGATTTTTTTTCCATGAGTTTAAATGTAGGCGCAGAACAAGTTACCCAATCATTTCTCACAGACTGGACCTATTTTTATTGGGCTTTTTGGCTTTCGTGGGCACCCTTTACAGGGGTATTTATTGCTCGGATTTCCAAAGGCAGAACGATCAGGACATTTATAATAGGAACCCTACTTGTTCCGGCATTGGGAACATTTTTGTGGTTTTCAGTCTTTGGCTCAGCTGCCTTTGGGATGCTTGAGTCCGGTTTAGTGGACTCGGAAGCTTTCGATTCCATCTATAGTGCCTTGTTTAATTTCTTGAATGTTTTACCTTTTTCTGGTTTTCTCAAAACCTTGGCAACTGTTTTGGTCTTTACTTTTTTACTGACTTCGGTTGACTCAGCCATATATGTGTTGAGTATGTTCAGCGATGGGGGTTCAAGTAGTCCAGGACTGAAGTATAGAGTAAGTTGGGGAGTAGCCATCCTGTTGTTTACCTCAACGGTCATTTATGTCGGTGCGGATCAGCTACTACAGGCTGTTAGCCAGCTGCTGATCGTATGCGCATTTCCTTTTAGCTTTCTTTTTGTAGGGCTTACAGTCTATTTCTTAGTTCAATTGTTTCAAAAGCACAATTCCTCATGAGTAACCAAAATAAGCTTCTCAACGAACTGATGGAAGTCAGGGCAAGAACCGTGGCATTATGTGAGCCACTTGAGTTGGAGGACTTTGTTCCCCAGCCCATTGTGGATGTTTCACCACCAAAATGGCACTTGGCGCATACTACCTGGTTTTTTGAGCAATTTCTGCTCTGTCCCCATGATCCTACTTATCAGGTTTTTCATCCTGATTACAGCTATTTGTTCAACAGTTACTACAACAATGCAGGTGATAGGGTGCTGAGGCCAAATAGGGGGCTGATGAGTCGTCCACCTGTCAGGGATGTGCTGGCATATCGACAGCATGTAGATCAGGCCTTAACACAATTTTTGGGAGATACAGATTTGTCTTCCCAGATCATTGAAACAGTGATTTTGGGGATTAACCATGAGCAACAGCACCAAGAGTTGCTCATCTATGATATCAAGTACATTTTGGGCAATCAACCCACTTTTCCGGTGTACAATGATGCATTCAGTTTTTCTAAAGTCGAAAGAGCAGAGGAGTTTATCCATGTGCAAGGTGGTGAGTACAGCGTTGGTTCGGATGGCAGCAAATTCTGTTTTGACAATGAGTGTAGCAGACACCAAGTCCTGCTAAGACCCTTTGAAATTTCCGCTAATCTTGTTTCCAATGGAGAATATCTTGAATTTATACAGGAGGGAGGATATGCTGATTTTAATTTATGGCATTCTGAGGGTTGGGATTTTATCCAAAGTGAAAAAATCAATTCTCCGCTTTATTGGTTCAATCAGAATGGGAAATGGTTCAATTATACACTTTCCGGATATCATGAACTTGATCTAAAACTGCCGGTACAGCATATCAGTTTTTTTGAAGCCTTTGCTTACGCCAGTTGGAAAGGGATGCGGCTCCCTACCGAGTTTGAGTGGGAAGTGGCTGCAGATCATCTGGATTGGGGACAGTTATGGGAATGGACCTACAGTGCCTACCATCCTTATCCGGGCTTTGAAAAAGCTCCTGGTGCCTTAGGCGAATACAACGGTAAATTTATGGTCAACCAAATGGTATTGAGGGGTGCTTCCATAGCTACACCTTATGGGCACAGTAGGAAAACATATAGAAATTTTTTCAATCCATCTTCAAGGTGGCTTTTTTCAGGGTTAAGGTTAGTCAGATAATTATGCAGATTAGTAGTTTTCAAAAAGACATTGTCAATGGCCTCAGCGCCGAGAAAAAATTTTTATCATCCAAATACTTTTATGATGAAAGAGGATCTAGGATTTTTCAGGAGATCATGAAAATGGATTCTTATTATCTTCCAGCCTGTGAGACGGAAATACTTTCTCAGCAGTCAGCGCAGATTGTCAGAGAGATTGGCTTGGATGAGCTAGAGGTGGTAGAGCTGGGGGCAGGAGATGGTAGTAAGTCTGTACTTCTTCTTGAAGCATTTGTCAATGCGGGTATTCAAATAAAGTATATGCCTTTTGATATATCAGCAGAAATACTCGAAGACAATAGATTTATAGTTCAAGAAAAACTCCCACAAATCTCAATTGAAACTGTTGCAGGTGATTATTTTGAAACCATCAAGCGGCTCAAAGATGGAAAAGTTCCAAGGTTGGTGATGTTTATGGGAAGTAATATTGGCAATTTCAGAGGGGATAGAGGAGTGGAATTTATCCGTTTTGTCAATGGATTTTTGCAAGAAGGAGACTTTTTGTTGTTGGGAGCAGACCTTAAAAAACATCCAAGTGCTATTCTAGCCGCATATGCAGATCAGGAAGGAATTACAGCGAGATTTAATTTGAATCTGTTAAGAAGGATCAATCATGAATTGGATGCAGATTTTGATTTAAATGGATTTGAGCATTATGCTACTTATGATCCTGTTTCAGGTGCAGCACTGAGTTTTTTGATCAGCTTAAAAAAACAACAGGTCAATATTCGAAAAGCGGATCTTTTGGTAGAGTTTGAATTGCATGAAGCTATACACATGGAGGTTTCCCAGAAATACAATTTACAAGACCTAAAAGAATTGGGAAAAAAAACGGGGTTTTCTACCGCTAAACATTTCCTTGATAGTGCGAATTATTTTTCATTAAGCCTTTTCAGAAAATAAGGGAGATTTTGTTTCAGTGTGACTTTAGTCTCAAAAAGATTTTTTTTAGGCTTGTATATTGGTTGTATGGATAAGCATGGGCGTTGTGTAACATCAGGGCCTGTTTTGCATCCTTCACCCTAAACGCACAGCCATATGAACAAAAACATGGGAAATTTAGATAGGATCATCAGGGTCCTCATTGCTGTTGTAGCAGCTTATTTATATTTTACAGGTGTAGTTTCCGGTACTCTGGGGATTATTTTAGTTGTTGTTGCAGTTGTTTTTGTCTTTACCAGCCTCATTAGCTTTTGCCCAATTTATGCCATATTGGGCGTCAAAACCTGCTCAGTTAAAAAAGCAAGGTAGTCAGATGTTGAATATAGGACTTTCCACACTGCTGGGAAGTCCTTTTTTTTTGAAGGACGGTTGGCAAGGGAAGTGAATAAATCTTATTTTCATCAACACATTCACCATAACCCGTTTAATCACAATGAGCAACAACCGTAGGGATTTTCTGAAAATTGCAGGATTAGGTTTAGTAGGTGCGACTGTACCTCATTTTTCGAATGGCGAAACACCTGCCCAGCTTTTAACCCTTAGCCAGAAAAAACACAACCAAAAATTCAATATGAGTGGCTATGCCGCACCCAAGCTCTCTACTGTAAGCGTCGGTGTTATCGGTTTGGGACAGCGCGGACCAGGAGCTGTGGATAGGCTGAGCAAAATTGAAGGTGTAGAGATTAAAGCACTTTGTGATTTGATACCGGATAGGGTTGAAAAAGTTAAAGCGAAATTGGATAAAAGGCATGCGGCTGCATCTTATTCAGGATCACCTACTGCATGGCAAAAGATGGTTGATAGGGAAGACCTTGACTTGATATACATTGCCACCCCATGGGATCTGCATACACCAATGGCAGTTTACGCTATGCAACATGGCAAACATGCTGCTGTGGAAGTGCCAGCGGCCAAAACCCTTGAAGAATGTTGGCAATTGGTAGAGACTTCCGAGAAAACCAAGAAACATTGCATGATGCTGGAAAACTGCTGCTATGATTTCTTTGAACTCATGACTTTGAGCATGAAGAGAGATGGCTTTTTTGGTGAAATTGTACATACTGAAGGAGCCTATATCCATGATTTGCTTTGGCTAAACTTCATGAAAGACAGTGAGGGTGGCTATCAGGATATGTGGAGGCTCAAAGAGAACTACCGCAACGGCAACCTATATGCTACTCATGGTTTGGGGCCAATTTGCCAGATTATGGATATCAATAGAGGTGATCAAATGCTCTATCTCAGCAGTCTTTCTTCAAATGATTTTCAAATGGGAGCCAAAGCCAATGAATTGGCAGAAAATGATCCTTTTTTCAAGCCATATGCAGGAAAATCCTTTGGAGGGAACATGAATACCACTATGGTCAAAACAGCTAAAGGACGGTCTATCATGATTCAACATGATGTCACTTCCCCGAGACCTTATTCCAGGCTTCATGTGATCAGCGGGACCGAAGGATATGCCCAAAAATACCCCACACCAAAAATTTCTAAAGGACATTCCTGGTTGAAAGATGAGGAGTTCAAAGCACTTGAGGAAAAATATACCCCCGAAATCGTCAAAAGAGTAGGAGAACTTGCGAAGCAAATCGGCGGGCATGGGGGAATGGATTTTATGATGGATTGGAGACTGATTGACTGTCTTAGAAATGGGCTGCCTTTAGATCAGGATGTTTATGATGCTGCGCTTTGGTCTGCCATCTCTCCTCTGAGCGAATGGTCAGTTGCCAACAGATCCAATTCCATAGATGTGCCTGATTTTACAGGAGGCGCTTGGAAGACCAATAAGCCTGTAGATATTTCCCTGTCAGGTGGAGGTACTACAAAGGTAATGGTGTAAGGAAAGTGGTTACTCCTCAAAAGCAGGTTTAACATTTGTCCAGAAAGCATCTAGCGCGATAATTCTTGGCTTGAGGAAGGTGATCAGCTCCGGCCAATCTGCTTCATTCATGACATTGACGTCATGTAAAATAACCCGGACTCTTGAAGTGATTTTGCCGAATTCATCTTCATGGTGCAATTCCCAATCCCACTTTTCCTCGGTTTCAGACTCCAGCAGTTTTTGTAGGGAATGCAGCTGCTCGAAAAACAGCTGTTGGAGTTCTAGATCCCCATGGGTCAGTTCTATTCCCACTGAAGCAAAATTTTTCTCAGCCTCCATTCTGAAAAAAATGTTTTTTACACCTGTTTTATAATTCTGCCAATTGACCTTTTCTCCGGTAGCGGATGGGATCGGCTTCATATACTGGCCAAAAGTGGTCCAAAACTCTTTCCTGATCCTTGAAGATTCAGCTTTTGAATACATGCTTGTTTAATAACTCTTGGGACTATCCTTTGGAAGGACTATAACATAATCGGCAGTATTAAGATTGGCAGGATCAACTTTGTCAGTGGTGTCTTGCTCCACGGTATTGATAGTTATCACCCTGATTTTAGGCTTATGCTGCTTTAGATACCAACCTATGCCTTCTGCATTATTGGAGTGATAAGAACCGTTGATATGCAAAATCAATCCTTCTTTGTTGTAATTGCTCAACAAGGAATGGGCCATAGTCGCATCTTTTATAGCTTGCGCTTCTATGATGTAATCCATGTTCATGTTTGAGCCATGCATCATTTCTTTCATTGCCGCATATCCTGGAAGAGTAGGGTCAACTTTTATAGGTAGAGAAGCAATATGCTTTTTTGCCTGTTTGGATAGTTCCTGAAGGTAGTCTAGGCCGTTTTTACTAACCATTGCAGCATATTTACGCGGCACATTACTCGCTATAAAGGGAATTTTGTTGGTCTTGGCATATAGAAGAAGTGGTTTATAATCCGTTAAGTAATTGTTCCAGAGTTTTGCCTCTGTTTCAAACTGCTTATCGGTCATTCTTCCTTCCAGCCATTCGTCAATATTCAACTGATCGTCTCTTTCAAAAAATTCACCTGACAATATTACTTTGGGATGCTGGGCGGAAAGGGATTTGAGCAATTGAAGTTGGAGCCAGTGTACTACGCTATTGTTGTGAAGTTCACCGAAAAGTACAACATCAGCCTCTAGGGAAGTGGTGACGAGGTTTTCAAATGTCGTTGCCTGACCGTTTTTATCATACAAAGCATAAAGTGAAATTTGGGCTGTTAGGCTTGTAGAAACACAAACCAGTAAGAAAACAATGATGAGGTTTTTAAACATAATCTTCCGGGTATTGCACCGTCACTACAGAATAATTCACAACACCGCCAAGTGCAGGATTGTGTTTTTTGATTTCGATGGTGACTTTACTGATGGAAGGAAATGCTTCTAAGATAGCCTCAATAATCAAGTGTCCTAGATGTTCCAAAAGCTTAACAGGCTCGAGCATATAAGACTTGACAATCTGGTAAAGTCTTGCGTAATCTATTGTTTCGCTCAGGTCATCCTCAAACATGGCCTTTTTAAAAGGGGTTTCCACGGTGATGTCCACCGTAAAGCGGTTGCCGAGGATTTTTTCCTCTTTATATGCTCCATGGTAGGCATGGAACTCAATGCCTTCAAGCGCTACTTTTCCCATTAGTCAATCTGATCAAAAAACGAACCTCCCACTTTCATGTTTTTAGGTTTTTCCTGTGGTTCCTCAGCTTTGATATTCTCCGGTGCTTTTGGAGTAGCCACTTCTTTGGCTGTGGTCACTTCCACTGGAGTTTTGACCTCTTCTACTGTCAGGACCTGTTCTTCTGATCTTTCTGGTATGGCTACAGCTTCGGGCAGAGGCTCAGGTTCATTTTGATTTACATCTTCTATGGGTTCTTCTTTTTGGATCTGCTTGGATTCGGATTTTCTTTTGGTAAAATCAATCTCCTGGATTTTTGAACTGGGAGCTGCATCGGGTTTATTCAGCTTATCCAGTGTTTGGTCGTAATCAGCTAGATCGATCTTTTTGAATTCCTTTTCTGACTGTGCAATTACTTCTTCAAAGTTGGAAGACAACCTTTTGAGATTTCGGATGAGTAATTCTCTCTGCTGTTGCAGGTTTTGTACACTGTCAGTCAATTTTTTGATGTCGGATTTGAGGTTAGCGAGAATATCCTTTCCTTTTTCCTCTGCATTTTCTACCAATGCAATGGATTTGGTTTTGGCTTCTCTCAAGATAGATTCCGAGTTGCGGTTGGCATCGCGCATGATCTCGTCAGCAGCTCTCTTGGCTTCCTCTATGATACTAGCACCAGTATCTTCGGCAGTCTTTAGCGTTCTGAAGAGGGAGTCTTCTACGCCTTTGAGTTTAGAGGCTTCTTTTTCACTGTATTCAAGTCTCCTTTGCAGATCTTTGTTTTCTTCTATCAGTTGTTCGACTTCGTCAGCTACCTTTTCCAGAAAGACGGTAACTTCTTCTTTATCATAACCCCTGAAGATTTTCTCAAAGGATTTGGTCCGGATGTTTGATGCAGTGATTTTCATGTTTTTTTACAGTTCTACAGTCCAAATGGAAATGTTCTTGTCGTCACTTACTGCGATAATGCTTTGGTTGTAAGTGCTCCAAATGACTTTGTTGATAGATGTGGCATGACCTGCATGCCTGGATTTATCAATAACTTTCAGCAGTTTATAGGTAAGAGCATCCCAGATTTTAATTGACTTGTCCATGCTACAAGTTACAAAATACCTGCCATCTTCCCGAAAAGCAAGGTAATTGATCGCAAACATATGGGCAACTACTGTTTCTTGGAGGGAGTAGCTGTTGGTATCCCAGATTTTAAGTTGGGCGTCTCTGCCTCCGCTGATCATCAGTTTGCTGTGTGGTGCATAGGATAGTGCAAATACCGAATTGGTATGAGCCTCTAGTTTTTGTATCGGAGTATGGTCCGTCAGGTCAAATACCTTTATTGAGAAATCACTCATGCCTGCGGCCAGGTGTTTTTTTTCAGGATCTACTGAAAAGACCCTCACACTTTTATTGCCTACCTTGATGCGTTTTTTAATTGATTTTTCATGGATGTCCAGCACTACAATTACTCCGTCTCCAGTGCCTACGTACAACTCGTTTCCTATAGCTTTGATGTCAAAAATTGACTGTTCCGTGACTTTTAGAGACCAGATTTCTTTGTTGTTTTCAAGGTCGATGACATGGATACCTTCGAAGTTGTGGCCAATAAATAACAGGTTGCGTTCTTTGTCGATTTCAAGTGCATAGACCGAATGGGGGAGCTTGGCAATGAGTTTACCGTCTTTGGGGTTATCCAAATCCCATTCTACTACCATTCCGTCCCCTGAACCTGTATAAAAAAAACTGGGATCTGAACCTTCCACTAATGCGTAAATACAATCATTATGGCCTAAAAGCGTGTGGAGTTTGTTCACTTGGATTTTTGACATAAATTGCATTGATTAGTGCTGAAACCCAGATAGGGCATATGCAAACAAAAATAGAAAAAATAAGTCCTTTATCTGCTTTGGCTGTAAATAATATTCAGGAGGTTGCGGGCAATGGAGTTGATTTTTTGAGTTTCAGAGAGAAACTTTCCCTAGCAAATATTTCTAATGTAGAGAAGCAAGTAGAATGGAAAGGAGCTCGCCTTGCCATCAAATCAGCATTGGATTGTATCCATCTTCCTTATCCAGGTTTTTATAAAGATGAATTTGGAAAATCACATCCCATGGATGGCTATGGTCATGTGTCTCTGACCCATACGAAAGGTATTGCAGCGGCTATTTTTCACAAAGATATGCCTGTAGGTATTGATTTGGATTATATTCGGGAGAAAGTAGTGAGACTTGGTCCCAAATTTCTAATAGATGAGGAAATGGAGTTTTTGGAACAAGACCCTGTCATGTATACCATCGCTTGGTCTGCCAAAGAGTCTATTTTTAAATGCCAGGGAAGAAGAGGTGTCAGCCTCAAAAACAACATCAGGCTTTCACCATTTACCTTGCATGATGATGTAATCAAAGCAAAAGTTTACGACACAGAATTTTCTAACCATTTTTATACCGTGAAGGTCGAAAGGGAAGGAGATGTGGTGCTGACTTATACAATTTGGTAAGCTATTTGAATAGATGATATTGCTTAATCCCATATGATGAAAAGTAAGCTATTGATATTCCTACTGACAGTGTGTCTGGCCTTCAACGTATTTGGCCAACGGATTGAGGTATTCAAGTTGCCGGACATTGTTTCAGGCACTGAATTTAACTTGTCCGAACACCAAAATGCCAAAGCTGTAGTGATGGTTTTTACAAGTTTAAGCTGCCCTTTTTCCAAATTATATGAAGATCGGATCAGCGAACTTCAGCGTGTATATGCACCTGAAGGTTTTGTATTTGTCCTTATCCATCCACAAGTGGGTCAGGATGAAGATCAGGAGGATGCTATACGTGCAAAAGCAATTCAGGAAAAATGGGATATGCCATTCCTAAATGATAGCAAACAGGAGATTACCCGGCAGCTTAAGATCACCAAATTGCCTGAAGTAGTGGTAGCAGTGCCCAGCCCTACAGGTTTTGCATTAGCGTATAGGGGAGCAATCGACAATAATCCCCAAATGGCTTCCAATGCCAATATCCGATATCTTGACTCAGCTTTGCAGGCAATTCAGAATCGCCGGAATCCAAGTCCTGCATCAAGCAGGCCAGTGGGGTGTAACATCAGGACAGGATTCTAAAAATCCAGTTTCGGCAGTTCATTCTGCTCATCCACTATGGAGAGTAGGGTTTTGATTTCCTCTACTTTTTCCATTTCCCCCAATTTCTCAAAAGCAACAATCAGATTCCGAAACGTCCGTACGATGATGTCCATGTTGCTGCAAGGTTCAAAAAAAACATCTTGCGGCTCAATATTGATGTGTTCCAAATAGCTTTCTATGTCTTTTTTGGTAAAAACCATGCCTTTGTTAAAGGCATTGATGTAAAATGTAGTGTCTGCTGATTTGTAGGTCAGAACGAAAAGATTGGGAAGGTTTACTCCATAAATTGGAATGCCCAATTTTTTAGCAACAAGCAGATAGATGGCACATAAGCTGATCGGATTGCCTTTTTTGGTGTCTATCACATTGCTGATCATGCTGTTTGCTGGCGAATGGAAGTTTTTGGTGTTCGCCGAAAAGCGAAGGACGTTAAACAGCAGGTTGTTGATAATCCTCACCTGATCATACGGTTGCAGATCATTTTTGAAACTTGTCCAAACTTCAAAGTAAATCTGATGCATGTCTGCATTGAGCTTGTCAAAATCCAGATCCGGATATTGATAGGTATTGATAATCCAAAGGCCCGTCAGCAAATCCTGGTCCGGTGAGTTCTTCCATTCCTGAAGCCTGTTTTTGAGTTGGGAAAACTGCAGGTCGTGGATCAGGTCTTCTATTTCTTTTTGGATTTGAGGGTTGAAACTGTTTTCCCACTTCTTTTCCAAAAATGGGATCACCTCTTGTCCAAGGGAGACCAATTTCTCCCTTACATGGCTCTTGACTTCCCTATCGGTGTCATCCAACAAAGATACCAATGCATGAAGCTCGCTTTCTGTCAGTTTTTCCATAGCTAAGTGGTCTTAATTTAACTAAAACCAAGATTTAAAAAAAGGTTCTGCTTCAATTTACGAAAGCAGAACCGCTAAGGATTTGTCAGTCATTCCTTTTGGTGAAGAAGGAATCTTGTCATGTCTGGATTATACCCACATTGAATTTTTCGGTAATCGGTGCGTGATTGGCTGCTGCGATCCCTAGGCTGATCAGCTTTCTTGTCTCTAAAGGGTCTATAACGCCATCCACCCAAAGCCGGGCAGCAGCATAATAGGGGCTAAGCTCCTCATTGTATTTTTTAGTGATATCCTCCAACAAAGCAGCTTCTGCTTCAGGGGTGATTACTTCACCTGATTTTTGTAAGGAGGCAATTTTGATCTGTAGCAGGGTCTTTGCAGCTGATGCGCCACTCATTACCGCCATCTGCGCTGTCGGCCAACTGAATATCAACCTAGGGTCATAGGCTTTGCCGCACATTGCGTAATTGCCTGCACCATAAGAATTGCCTAGTATGATGGTGAATTTTGGAACAACCGAGTTGGCCATGGCATTGACCATCTTAGCGCCGTCTTTGATAATCCCTCCATGTTCGGCTTTGCTTCCCACCATAAATCCTGAAACATCCTGCAGAAATACCAGCGGGATCTTCCTTTGGTTGCAGTTCATGATAAACCTTGCGGCTTTGTCTGCGGCGTCTCCGTAGATCACCCCACCCATCTGCATTTCGCCTTTTTTGGTCTTTACCATTTTCCGTTGGTTGGCGATGATGCCTACTGCCCAGCCATCTATTCTGGCAGTGGCACAGATGAGTGTCTTGCCATATTCTTTTTTGTACTCATCCAAAGAGGAATCGTCTACCAGCCTGTTGATGATTTCCAGCATGTCGTAGGGTTTTACCCTATCTGAAGGAAAAATGCCATAAATATCTTCTATTGGAAGGGCAGGAGATGTAGGTGCAATCCGATCAAATCCAGCTTTTTCGGTAGCGCCCATTTTATCAAATATTCCCTTGATGGCATTCAGGCAGGCCTGGTCGTTGGGGTATTTGTTGTCCGTGACTCCTGAAATTTCGCAGTGTGTTGTTGCCCCTCCAAGCGTTTCATTGTCCACAGTTTCGCCTATTGCAGCTTTCACCAGATAGCTTCCTGCAAGGAAGATGGAACCTGTTTTGTCTACGATCAAGGCTTCGTCTGACATGATCGGTAGATAAGCCCCACCTGCCACACAACTTCCCATAATCGCTGCTATCTGAACAATTCCCATGGAAGACATCTTGGCATTGTTCCGGAATTGTCTCCCAAAATGCTCTTTGTCTGGAAATATCTCATTTTGCATAGGAAGGAAAACTCCGGCGCTGTCTACCAGGTATACGATAGGCAGTCGGTTTTCCATAGCAATTTCCTGGGCCCGTAAATTTTTTTTGGCTGTCATTGGGAACCAGGCGCCTGCTTTGACAGTGGCATCATTGGCAACAATGACAGCCATTCTACCACTGATAAAACCAATGCCTGCTATGACTCCGGCTGAAGGACATCCGCCTTCTTCCTCGTACATGCCATCTGCTGCCAAAGCACCTATTTCCAAAAAATCTGCATCTTCATCCGTCAGATAAGCTATCCTTTCCCTTGCAGTCAGTTTTCCTTTTTCATGTTCTTTGGCTATTCTCCCCTTTCCACCACCCAGCTTTACCTGACTGAGTTTGTGCTCAAGTTGAAAAAGTAACTGTTTGATCTGGTCTTCATTTTTGTTGAATTCAAGGTCCATTGTGTTATTTGGGTTTAGTTTCTCGGTTGAAGATAAAAAGTAGCTATCAAATAACGGCTATATACTCAAATTTGATTGCTGTAAAAAAAATTAAAATATTAACCAAAAAAAATAGAGGGCTAAAGCTCCTCTATTTCTTCTTTGTATGCCTTGATAGATCGGTAAATTGCAGAAGCGAGATAGGTTTGCCCATCTTTTGTGTTGAGGTAGCGCTCCTCATTCGCATTGGACAAGAAGCCCAATTCAATCAAAACCGAGGGCATACTTGTGGTCCAAAGGACATATAACGGAGCCTGTTTGACCCCTCTGCTGAATCTGTTCACTCTGGTCCTAAAATCATCCTCAACCTTGGAAGCCAATGAAATGCTGCTTGAGAGATATGCTTTATGCATGAGGTTGAACATCATATAAGATTCAGGTGAAGAAGGGTCAAAGCCTTCATAATTTTCTTTGTAATTTTCTTCAAGAAGGATTACGGAGTTTTCTCTTTTGACAATATCAAAATTCGCCTCGAAGTTTTTAGTCCCCATTACAAAAGTCTCTGTGCCATATGCTGCCTTACTTGGCGCAGCATTGCAATGGATGCTGATAAAAAGATCCGCTTTGTTTCGGTTTGCAATGTTTGATCTTTCTTTGAGTTCAAGAAAAACATCTGTTTTACGGGTATAGATCACTTCTACACCTGGCATAAGCTCTTCTATATATTTACCAACTTGTAGGGCAACTTTTAACGCAACATCTTTTTCTTTAGAAATTGCACCTACAGTTCCTGGATCTTTCCCACCATGGCCGGCATCTATTACTATCCTTTTGAGCCTGAATTCAGGAGCCTTGGGACCTGTAGTGGTGAAGCCTCCTAAAAACATACAGATGGTCAACAATGATATTACTAGAATATTTTTAACTTTGATGCGTTTCATGCTTTTGTATGCAGTTACCATTAACTGTGCAAAATTTATAAAATTTTCAATAAATCAATATAACTAGGTGCGTAATTACTGGCCCTTTTTACTGGTCTCTATTATTTTCTTGACTTTCCCGGGCAAAAGCATGTCCCAACAGCGGATTCCGGAGAGAAGATTGGTAGCCCCAGACACGGTTCTTCGGGTAGAAAGACCTGAACTTCAGCCCACACTTGATCCCATAGATTTACGCATTGATACCATTCCTGGAACCGACTCAACAAAGGTGGTGCCGAAGAGTGATATACAGACCCAAATTCGCTATTATGGTGAAGACAGCATCATCACGGATTTTACTACCAATAAAGTTTTTCTACACAAAGAGGCCTGGTTTGAATATGGCAATATACGGTTGGATGCTGACCTGATCATCATTGACTGGGATGCAAACGAGATTTATGCCTCAGGAGTGACGGATTCATTAGGGAATATCCAAGGTAATCCAATTTTTAAAGAAGGAGCATCGACCTATGAAATCCGCAAAGAAATGCGGTATAATTTTAGGTCCCAAAAGGCAATCATCAAAGACGTGGTTACCGAACAGCAAGATGGCCTTTTGCGAGGACAGACCATTAAAAAAGATCAAGACGGCAGTATTTATATGGATCATGGGTTTTATACAACCTGTAATCTTGCCGAGCCCCATTGGCACATCAATGCCAATAGAATCAAATCTATCAGGGGCAATAAAGTGGTCACAGGGCCTTTCAACTTATATTTTAATAATATTCCGACCCCACTTGGACTTCCTTTTGGAATCATTCCGGATACCCCGGAGGAAAAAGCGTCCGGCATTATCTTTCCTTCTTATGGACAAGAACGCGTGAGAGGATTTTTCTTAAGAAATTTAGGATATTATTTTGCTTTCAATGATTATATCCATACAAGACTCACTGGAGATGTGTACACTCAAGGAGGATTTGGATTGAAATCTGCCACCATGTACAAGAAAAGGTATAAGTTCAACGGGGGCTTAAGCATGGATTACCAAAAATTCAAACAGCCGGAGACTGTTGAAAATCCTGTAGATTACAACACGTTTTGGATCAACTGGCAGCATACTCCTGAGACAAGAGGTAATTCCCGTTTTTCCGCTTCGGTCAATGCTGGTACTACCAATTATAATAACGTAGTCATCAACCCGAATAGCTTTGTCAACAACGTCAAATCGGAGTTTTCTTCCAATATTGCATACAGTAAAACTTTTGCAGGAACGCCCTTTAGCATGTCTGCCAATCTGCGGCACTCCCAAAATGTGCAGACCGATGAGGTGAACTTGATTTTGCCTGATGTAGCGATAAACATGAACAGGCAGAATCCCTTTGCCAATTCCAAAATTGAATTTATCAAGACTTTTAACATTGCCTATAACTTCAATTTGCAAAACACCATCACCAATAGAATCACCCAGCCACTTGGGGTGCTTAGTGATGCCATTCAGCAAGAACAAAACAATAATTTCAGAGCCCCTCAGGTTACACCGTTCAACTTTGCCAATCTTCCTCAGCTCTTCCGTGATGCAGACAATGGGGCTAGAAATACAATTCCGGTGTCTTCCAATTTTAGGCTTTTTAGATATTTCACCGGTACGGCCTCAGCAAACTACACTGAGCTTTGGTATCTGGAAAAAATCAACTACTACTACAATCCTGTTGAGCAGCGGGTTGACCGGATCGTTGAAAACGGTTTCAACAGAGTGAGTTTTTACAACTCCTCATTCGCGCTGAACACCAACGTCTATGGGTACTACAAGTTTAAAGGCAATGGCGCCATTCAGACCATCAGACACCATGTGCAGCCATCAATTGGTTTCAATTATACCCCCGATTTTTCCAGGCCTTCTTTTAATTTTTATCAGAATGTACAAGTGGATAGCACAGGAAGGACCCAGTTGTTTTCCAGACACCAAGGGTTTGTGTTTGGAGGTGCACCCTTGGGTGAATCACGGTCTATGAGCATTAGCTTAAGAAACGTGGTGGAAGCCAAATTGAGAAATAAGGATGGAGCAGAAGGGGAAGAATCCACCAGGAAAATCCCCTTGTTGCAATCTTTGAACCTCAATACCAATTACAATTTTGCGGCAGATTCGTTCAACCTTTCCCCAATCAATATATCAACCCGAACTTCGTTTTTTGACAATAAACTTTCTGTCAATATTTCCGGTAATCTTGATCCATATGCAGAAAGGGTACAGACAAATAGCGAAACTGGTATCAGCACCACCAGAAGGATCAACCAATTTGCCTGGGCAAATGGTCAGGGGCTGGGCAAATTGAGAAGTCTGCAGATGAATATCAACGGGAATATCAATCCAAGTAAAACAGGAGCTACTCCAGGCGAATTGCGGGAAGATATCACAAATGACTTCCTGCAGCAAGGAGGGATTATGAATGAATTTGTTGAGCAGGAAATCACAAGAATTGTAAATGATCCATCGCAGTATATCGACTGGAATATTCCTTGGAACCTGGGGTTTGGATACAATATCGCCTATAACAGACAGAACAACGGACAGACCAATATTACTTCGGCATTGAATATCAATGGTGACCTTTCCTTAAGTGAAAAATGGAAAATCACTTTTAGTGGGGGCTTTGATTTTCTGACAGCCAAGGTGACACAGTCCATGATCGGTATTGCAAGGGACTTGCACTGTTGGAATATGAATGTCAACTGGATTCCTTTTGGAAGATTTACCAGCTACAGTGTGGATATCCGTGTAAAGTCAGCCATTCTTCAGGATCTCAAAGTGTCAAGAAGAAGGTCGTTCTTTGATTTCTAAAAATTCTTGTTTTTCTTATCGTCCTCTTCTTCTGGTACATAAAGATCCCCGTCTACTTTAATTTTGGTTAGGAAAAACACCTCTTTGGTTTCATCTCTCCCTGCGCTATTCATAAACCGCACCTTCTGCTTTCCTGTCAGGAGGAAATAATCCGCATACCACCAAGAAAGACTAAGGCTATAATCCTGTGTGTCTCTGATCCGTTGGCTTTCATCGATTAGCATAAGCTCGAAGGGTTTGTTTTCAAAAATCACCTCTCCGCGGTCAATATAACTCATCATGATTTTAAGCTCATCCAAGTAAAGGTAATGGAGCTTTTCACCGTCAAAGCTTACCTCTCCATATTTTTGGGAAGCACTCGTGAGTTTGTTCAAAAGGTTCAAGGCATTTTCCCAGATGATTTTCCCGTTTCTGTCAATATACGCCATATGTGCTGAGACAAATTTGTATTCTCCTTCATTTCTCCAGGAATTTCCAAGGGTAGGCCAATACCGGTATGGACCATAGAAAGGACCCATTGATCCTGGGAAAAACATCCTGTTTGGATTGAACCTGTAAGCATCATTGGCATAAGCTCCATCGCGCGGGAGGTACCGAGGGTTGTTTGCTGTGAAATGGTCACTGTAGACCAAGTAGCCTCTGCCTGTAGGGATAACCTCCCTTGTAGAAAATACAGGTCTGATACTCGGACGTTTATCTTTAGCGTAATATTTTTCGAGTTCCTTTAGTTTTTTTTCCCTTTGTCTTTCATTGAGGTAGTTGTAAAAATTGGGAAAATCAGCCAAGCCTAAGTATTTCATGTTGTATTCTCCAAACTCATTGATGTCTGCTACATACAGTCCATAATACGCCTCTCTTTTCCGATGCCCATAAGTACCGATCAATGACTGCTGGTAATTTTGGATGGGCGTCAAAAATCCCTCGATAAGCTCTAATTCAGAATCACCAAGCTTATTGATCAGGACTTCACGGATTTTATTTCCGGATTCATCATAAGTGATTACGCTGATTTGTTTGTTTTTGAATTGGTCTCTTTTGCTGATCAGGACATCCAATAAACCAAGTTCCCGGTCTTTTCTCAACTGAAGAATTTTTGTGTCTTTGGAATAAATGCCTTCTACTGTAAAAATTGTATTTTCTTCAATATCGTAAATCTGCAGGATGGGACGTGACTCTGCAGTACCCATGAACACGACAAAGCGGTTGAGTACAAAAAACTCCTGTAGTTCCATGCTGTGGATATTTTCGATTGTATAGTCCTTGGCTTGGTTGCTTTCCAGGTCAATTTCTAAAATGTATTTATCCGCATTGGTAGAAGTTCCTTTTTGCAAAAGGCCATAAAATACCCCGCCTTCCAAGTCATAGCCAACTAAGTCGTAATTGTCCCTAAGTCTGATTTCTTTGATGGGACTGGCAGCAAGTGAAAAATCAGCTGTAAAATACTGGAGATTGGACTTGAGGTTGATGCCTTTTTCCGGTTGGGTTCTAAATGCCAACAGGCCGTTATTGGTAGGCATGATGTTGAAGTTTTTGTCGAGGTAGGAAGTCTCTACTTCGTGTCTGTCTACAAACATCAACTGTGCCGGCAATGACCTGCTGCACAGAAGCAAAACCAAGGCAAGGATAAAATTTCTCATTGACTTAAAGCTAGGATAAGTTCGAAATGCGCCTGGTTGACAGGAATGACCGACAGCCTACTTTGCTTAAAAAGCGCCAGTTCTTTGAGAGGGTCTTGGGCTTTTAATTGTGGTAGTGTTACAGGTTTGGCGAGCGTCCGGTTGGCCTTTAGCCTAACGGCCAGCCAGCCTTTTTGTTCACCGTCATTGGGGTCAGGGAATGCTTGTTGACTGACAGTAGCCAATCCTACTATGGCTTTATTTTTACCGCTGTGGTAAAAAAGTACTTCATCACCGACTTCCATTTCCTGTAGATAGTTCCTTGCCTGATAATTGCGGATGCCATCCCAAATGTCCTCTCCTTTTTGTTGGAGATCCTCCCAACTGTAACTCTCCGGTTCAGATTTTACTAGCCAGTAATTCATGTTTGTTTCAAGGTTGTGACAGCTTAAGTTAAGGTCTTTGATTTTATTTTAAAACAATTATTCGTGACATTTGTCCTAATTACCAACAAACCTGAATTTAGTTTTGGACCAAAAAAAAATCACCAAACAACTTAAGCTGATCATCAAGCTCATGGAGCTTCATGATGAAAATCCATTTAAAATCAGAGGCTATCAGTCTGTAGTCAACATGCTTGACAGGGGGGATGTTTCGATAGAAGGATTGGATTTGGAAGGACTTCAGGCAGTGAATGGCATCGGTAAAAGTATCGCAGAGGTCATTTATTCCATTGGTCAAACTCAGACCCATCCCTATTTGGAAACCTTATTGGCTAAAACTCCAACAGGTATAGTGGAGGTTTTGGAGATCAAAGGGCTTGGTCCAAAAAAAGTAAAAGTGCTATGGGAGGAATTGAACATAACTTCTATTCACGAACTGTTGGAAGCTTGCCAATCCGGACAAGTCGCTAAGACAAAAGGATTTGGTGAAAAAACGCAGGAGTCCATTCTCTCTGCCTTGGCTTTTAGGGAAGTAAACAAAGGCAAATGGCTGTATGCAGAAGCAGAAGCATTGGCTCAAGAGATGGCCCAACAGCTAACTAGCCTAGATGGGGTAGAAGCACTTGTCCCAGTGGGAGAATTTGCACGAAAAACGGAAATCATAGAGCAGGTGGAATGGCTGATCTGTACCGAAAAACTAGATAGTGTTTTGATTCAATTGTCTGAAAATCAGGAGTTTGAGCAGCATTTCAAAATATCAAGTCCATTCAAATGGAGGGGATGCTGGGGATCGGCAGCGGTAAAAGTAATTCTTCACTTTACCACACCTCAGCAACTGGTGAAAGATAAAATTGTAAGAACGGGCAGTAAGGCTCATTTGCTATACCAGGTTGAAGGAGGGAAGACTTTTGTAGAATCTATAGCTACAGCTGAAAGCTTTGCAGATGAAGCCGCAGCTTATCATCATGTAGGAATTAATTGGATTCCAGAAGAAATGCGGGAAGGAACCTTTGAGTTTGAATGGATCAAAACCCATCAAGTAGAGGAACTGGTCACAGATAAAGATCTGAAAGGCATCTTGCACAACCACTCTACCTACTCAGATGGAAGGCATACGCTCAAGCAGATGGCAGAATATTGCCGTGAGCTGGGCTATCAATATCTTGGTATGTCAGACCACAGCAGGTCGGCCTTTTATGCTGCAGGACTGGATATAGACAGGGTTGCGAAGCAACAGGCAGAGATTGACGAACTCAATAGGGCCATGGCCCCATTTAAGATATTTAAGGGCATTGAAAGCGACATCCTGGTGGACGGCAGTCTGGATTACCCGGACGAGGTACTGGCCAGCTTTGATTTTGTGGTGGCCTCAGTTCATGCTGTATTGAACATGGACAAAAACAAAGCTACGACTAGGCTGATCAAGGCCATTGGCAATCCATATACCACTATTTTGGGACATCCCACGGGAAGACTTCTACTGAGGAGAGAAGGCTACCCATTGGATCATCAGGCCATCATTGACGCCTGTGCAGCATATGGTGTAGTGATAGAGATCAACGCCAACCCGTGGAGATTGGATCTGGACTGGAGGTGGATTCAGTATGCTTTGGAAAAAGGCGTTATGCTTTCCATCAATCCCGATGCGCATCAACTCGAAGGTTATGCTGATATGCGTTATGGAGTAATTGCAGGGAGAAAAGGCGGGCTGACCAGAAACATGACCTTCAATGCCCTGACCCTTCCTGAAATGGAAGCATATCTGCAACAACGAAAAGCTAAAATTAAATAAGGATGAATTGGATGGAAAAGGATGAGGGGCTGTTGTTGCAGCGATCTTATTTATTTGGAATTACAGGAATTGTACTCTGTCTTTTGGCCTTGATCAATGGGATTTACGGCGTTATACAAGCACCTATGGGGCCATTGAATGGAGTTGGGATAGCACTGCAGCTTTTCGGATTGAGTATAGCGGCATTGGTGCTGCGCAAGAAAAAAATCAAAGAAAACACGAAGGATAAAGCCAAAAAGATGGTGCTGGTTTTAGCAGTTGCCTTGCTTTATTTTTTTATGGTAATCTGATTATGTCTAGAAAAGCAAAAGGTGTTTTGTTCTTTTTCCTTTGGACGGTAATCTCCTTTTCGGTGGTTGCGCAAAGTGTTATTTGGCAGGAAGGAGATATTCTTTTTCAGGATGGAGATTGCGGTGATTTTTGCGAAGCTATCCGGAAAGTGACAACAGGGCATGAAGGAATGGATTTTTCCCATAATGGCCTATTGTATAAAGAAGATGGTAAGTGGCTGGTAGTGGAGGCGATTTCAAAGGGAGTCAGCGTTACACCACTTGAGGATTTTCTGCAAAGGTATGTTGATACCCAAGGCAACCCCAAGGTGATGGTGGGAAAGTTAAAAAGTCCCTATAGAAGCTTGATTCCAGCAGCAATTCAAGAAGCATTGAAGCATGTTGGCAAACCTTATGATGTAGGTTTTGATATGGAAAATGATGCTTACTACTGTTCAGAGCTGATCCATTTTGCCTTTAAAGCTGCCAATGCAGGTGAAGATGTTTTTATCCCTCAGCCTATGACTTATATTGATCCGGATACAGGAGAGATTTTCGGGATCTGGCAGGCATATTTTGACAGGCTTGGCTTACCGGTGCCACAGGATGAGCCCGGGCTCAACCCCGGAGGCATGTCCAGGTCAGAAGTGCTGGAGCTTTACCCCATAGATGAAATGGAACCAAGCAAATGAATGGCATATGGATTCATTGCTCAAAAAGCTCAATTATAAATCGGGAATGCAGATTTGGGTTTCTGCTCAGCCTACAGAGTTTGAACCTGTCTTGAGCCAATGGCAGGAGGCAGAATATGTGGCGGCAGGTTTATCAGATGCTGATTTTTTTATCATCTTCGTACAGAGCGAAGCAGGGATTGCAACCGGCTTAGAGACCGTTCTTTCCCAAGTACAGCAGGATCAGGTATTGTGGTTTGCCTATCCCAAGGGCACATCAAAAAGATATAAGGCCAGCATCAACAGGGACAGCGGCTGGACCATGCTGGGTACCCATGGCTTCGAACCCGTCCGGCAGGTAGCCATAGATGAGGACTGGTCTGCTTTGAGATTCAGGAAGTTGGAATATATCAAGCAAATGAACAGAAAAAAGCGGTTGGGGTAGAGGTTTTTTAGCTAGTGCATTTTTTTATACCGAGGACATCGTACAGGGATAAAGCTTTTTGATACAGACTAAAAAATCAGCTAAAATCAGTCTCAATAGCATTCATCTAGCGCTTTATAGCACACGGATGACACAGATTTAGCAGAAAAAAAGCTGTGGAATTCAGTTCCGTGAGCGTGTCATTTGTCGCTGGATGTAGCTCTTTAATGATAAAAGATTAGGGAATGGACTGTGATCAGAAATTGGTGAACATCTTTATTTTCTTTTCAATTTGTTCTATTCATATAATTTAAACGCTGACTTATATAAAATCTGCCTTCCGAAAATTTCCCAAAATGAGGATATATAAAACATCTTAATATTTACCTTAAATAGGTTTAATGCACAGAATAATAGTCATAAATTCATATTTTAATTTAAATTATCATTACTAATTATATGTTATTTTAGAATTTTTAAAATGATTGGAGTAGATACTTTAAGTGGACACGCTGA
>DAIPZN010000059.1:0-27460 GCA_036782195.1 Cyclobacteriaceae bacterium
ATTTAGTTTAAATTATTTTTATTTAGTGAAAAATTTTTAATTTTTTGTGATGCAGGTAAAATTTTAATCTAAAGTGGATAGAGATAGAGGAATGTCATCTATGCTTCTGGCTAGAAGTTGAATCATGTTTTGATGCTGATGTGGAGTAGCCTAAGGTGAATCCGATGGACATTTCCGATGATTTTAATCAGGTTTTTAAGTCATATGATTTATATACTAATGATCAATTATGTTTTGAACAGCCTTTAACCGCTTGATTTACGGCTTAGTTAAGGTTTTTTTACCTCTTATTAATAAATGTTTATAGGTTGGAAAATTTGGGCTGTACCTTTATCAGGTTTATTTCTTTTGCCCTGTTTTGGATATTTCTAGTATATTTAAAAAAGGGTTTTAACCTCCTAGTATATGAAAAGTGATTCCGTTCAGATTGACAAAATAAAGAACTATCTGCTCGAAGTACTCAAGCCATTAGTCGATTCCAAATCCATCGATTGGATTCAACTGCAAAAGCAAAAAATAGAAGAGGACAGCAGCTACCTGAAGTTTTACATGGCTTTTGGGCAGGCTTCGCGCTATTTTAAAAAAAATACATTGGTACTGTCCGATACCCAGATACAGGAAGCTCATGACCTGCTTACAGGATTTTCCCCCGCAAGCTGGGACCTACTTCAGGCTTCACGGACTTACCTTTTGCTTCACTTTACACAAAAAGATGCCGAGACATACGTGTCTTCTCTCACGCGTCTTTTTGAAACAGCTGACATGCATGAGCAACAGGCTCTTTATGCAGCTTTGCCTTTGCTCCCTTATCAGGAAGCTTTGGTGGACAGGGCTATGGAGGGTTTACGGACCAATATTGTTTCTGTATTTGATGCAGTGGCTTTGAATAATCCTTATCCAGCCAAATACTTTGACGACCGTGCCTGGAATCAGATGGTAATCAAGGCTATATTTCTTCAAAGGCCATTGTACCAGATTCAGCAAGCTGATCAAAGGGCCAATCAGCAGCTAGCGGATATCCTGGTAGATTATGTCCATGAAAGATGGGCGGCAGGAAGAGAAGTAGTTCCTGAGCTTTGGCGTTTTGTAGGACCATTTCTTCAGCCTGAACATGAGGTGGATATTGCCAAAGTGATTGATACGGGAGATGCCTTGCAGATTAAAGCAGCTTTGTTGGCATGCAGTCAGAGTTTTTTACCGTTTGCACAGCAGTTACTTAGACAAAACCAAAATATTGCATCCGAAATCAGCTCAGGTATTTTAGACTGGGATGCTGTCGGTATAGCTTATCTGTCATCAAAATCTAGCTGAACGAAATTTCATCAAGTGTTTCCATTGCCTCAGCTAAACTTTAATTAAATCTACAACCGCTGATCCCTATCTCTTTTGGAGAATGCATTAAAAGTGATAGGTTGATCCATTAATCTTATAGAAATGTATATTGATCCACATCTTCACGCTGTTTCCCGTACTACTGATGATTATGAAGCGATGCGAAAAGCAGGTGTCGTAGCCATCATAGAACCTGCATTTTGGCTTGGACAGCCTCGTACTGAAGTTGGCAGCTTCAAAGATTACTTCAGCACCTTAGTAGGCTGGGAGCGTTTTCGGGCCAAACAATTCGGAATAGTACATTATTGTACCATGGGACTCAATTCTAAAGAGGCCAATAATGAAGCTCTTGCTGAGCAGGTGATGGAGCTTTTGCCGCTTTATGTCGGCAAAGAAGGAGTGGTAGCCATAGGGGAAATCGGCTATGATGATCAGACTGCTGCAGAAGACAAATATTACAGGCTGCAATTGGAATTGGCCAAAGAAGTTGATCTTCCTGTATTGATACATACCCCTCATCGGGATAAGAAAAAAGGGACAACACGAAGTATGGATGTGAGTGAAGAACATGGTCTTCCTCCTCATATGGTGATTGTCGACCACAACAATGAAGAGACTGTCAAAGAAGTTTTGGACCGTGGCTACTGGGCAGCCTTTACCATCTATCCTCACACCAAAATGGGCAGTGAGCGGATGGTGGAAATCGTCAAGCAATATGGACCTGATCGAATCATAGTAGACAGCGCCGCAGATTGGGGTGTCAGCGACCCGCTGGCAGTACCGAAGACAGCCGCACTTATGCGTCAAAAGGGTGTTCCAGAAGAACATATCAGATTGACATGCTATCAAAATGCTTTGACAGCTTATGCACAAAGCGGCCAGATGGATGAGATGGACTGGCTCAAACCTGAGCCCATTGATCAACGCCAAAGACAATATGGCAATACAGTACTTAGAGGTGGACAGACGCCAAAGGTAGAAGGTTCTGATTTTGTGGAAAACTGATCGCAAATGTCAAGACTTAAAGCCTATTTGCAGCTCACAAGACCTGCCAATGTCATCACTGCTATTGCCGATATCTGGGCTGGTTTTGCTGTTGCCGGTGGTGCTTCGCTTTTCTTTTCTTCAGATACTGCACTGCACCTTTCCAGACATGGCATTTCTTTTTTTTGGCTGACACTAGCCACAATAGGACTATATGGTGGAGGGGTAGCCTATAATGATATTTTTGATGCAGAACTTGACGCCATAGAACGTCCTGAAAGACCAATTCCAAGTGGTAGGGTAAGCAAGAAAAACGCTATTCTAATGGCTAGTATCCTACTTATCGGGGGGGTGTTGGCAGCTTGGCAAGTGAGTTGGATCAGTGGTTTAGTTGCATTTGCTGTAGCTGGATTGGCAGTATTGTACGATTATTGGGGCAAGCATCAGCGTATTTTCGGTCCTATCAACATGGGTTTGTGTAGAGCAGGCAACTTGATGTTGGGCGTCAGTGTAATTCCAGTAGCCCTATTTCTTTATTGGCCTTTGAGCTTGATCCCCTTAGGATTTGTAGCTGCTATTACCATGATCAGCAGGGGAGAAGTTCACGGAAAAAATAAAAAAGCACTTTTGGGAGGCTTTGTACTTTATGCCATCATCTGTGTGTCTATAATCTTCTTGACTTTCAGATCGGGATGGCAAGGATGGTATGTGTTGCCATTTCTGTTCTTCTTTGGCTACATGATATTTCCTCCTCTGCTAAAAGCAATTAGACTTCAACAACCTGCCTTGATCGGGAAGGCAGTAAAGGCGGGAGTTATTTCCTTAATTATCTTAAATGCATGTATTTCTGCTGCTTTTGCCGGATGGGAATATGCGCTATTTGTGGTACTTTTATTACCGCTTTCTCTATGGTTAGCAAGAATATTTGCAGTTACCTGAAATTATATCAGGTCTATGGAAGTTAAGCTAAAGAGCAGTAAGCCGTTTAGGCTTCACATTCAAATTTGCCCAAAATGATGATACAAAAAATAGAGCAGGCCTTCGTGGTACCATTTAGGTATCAGGTTTGTTTTTTGGAAGGTGTTTTTGACCTTGAAAATGATCTCCTTGCAGGATTTCTAAACAATGGCAAGAAAGCAAAAGCTTTCTTTGTTATAGATAGTGGAGTGGCAGAAGCTTTTCCGAATTTACTTGTTGATATAGAGGCTTATGCCGCTCATTTTAGCGATCACTTTATGCTATGTGCTGCACCATTGGTCATTCCGGGTGGTGAGCAGGCCAAAAATGACGAGGGATCACTGAAGAAAATCGTAGATGCCACCCATCTTTATGGGATAGATAGGCATTCTTACATCGTTGGAATCGGTGGTGGTGCTCTATTGGATATGGTCGGCTATGCTGCTGCCATTTCCCATAGAGGAATCAGACATATCCGCATCCCGACTACCGTCCTTTCTCAAAATGATTCGGGAGTAGGTGTCAAAAATGGAGTCAATGCCTATGGGAAAAAAAATTACTTAGGCACTTTTGCACCTCCATATGCAGTAATCAATGATTACAATTTTCTCCTTACTTTGGATGATCGGGATTGGAGGGCAGGTATTTCTGAAGCCATTAAAGTAGCCTTGATAAAGGACTTTGCTTTTTTTGAGTGGCTCGAACAAAATGCTTTGGCTCTCGCAGAAAGACAGTTGGAACCGATGAAATATCTGATCGTAAAATGCGCTCAAATGCATATGGATCATATTGCAGGTAAGGATCCATTCGAAACAGGCTCTGCAAGACCATTGGACTTTGGGCATTGGGCTGCTCATAAACTGGAACATCTCAGCAATTACTCCTATAGACATGGAGAAGCTGTAGCCATAGGGATTGCTTTGGATAGCACCTATTCTTGGCTCTCCGGGAAAATATCCCAAAATGATCTCATAAGGATTGTCAACGTCATCAAAACCTTAGGTTTTGACATATATGCCCCACATCTGTCTGGAGAAGCTTTACTCAAAGGACTTGAAGAATTCAGGGAGCATTTAGGTGGCGAACTGACAATTACACTTCTTGAGGCATTAGGGAAAGGTGTAGAAGTACATCAAATGGACCATGAATTGATTATTAAAGCAATCGATCAGATCAGGATTTTCCAAGAGGAAAACCAGGTAGCCAATTGATTTTTTTTCATAACAAACAAAAGCAATGCTTACCAAAGGATTTCATCTCACCTATTGTACCAATATCCACCCCGGTGAAAGTTGGGCAGACACCTTTGCCAATCTTCGGCAATATATCCCCAAGATCAAAGCTGCATGTTCGCCTGATCAAGCTTTTGGGATCGGGTTGCGCTCCAGCCATGAGGCAAGTCTGGAATTGATAAAGCCAGAGAAACTAAAGGAATTCAAGGAATGGCTTCAAGAAAGCGATTGCTATGTCTTTACCTTCAATGGCTTTCCCTATGGAGGATTTCATAGACAGGTGGTCAAGGATGAAGTGCATCAGCCAGACTGGTCTACCAAAGAGCGCTTGGAGTATACGCTTAGGCTTTTTGACATCCTTGAAGCACTGCTTCCTGAAGGAATGGATGGAGGTATTTCCACTTCTCCACTTTCATATAGACATTGGCATCAAGATGCAGCAGCCATGGAGCGAGTGTTTGAAAAAAGCACTTTACATCTGGTCCAAGTGGCTGAAAAGCTGTTTAACATTTACCAAGAGACAGGTAAAGTCCTGCATTTGGATATTGAACCAGAGCCAGATGGGATCCTCGAGAACACTGCTGAAGTTATTGCCTATTTCAAAGAATATTTAATTCCCCAAGGGGCTCCTTACTTGGCGGATAAAATTGGTATATCCCGGGAAGCTGCCGAATTATGCCTGAAAAACCACATCAGAATTTGTTATGATGTCTGCCATTTTGCGGTAGTATATGAAAAACCGGCTGAAGTATTTGCTGCTTTGGAGGCAGAAGGAATCCAAATCGGTAAAATCCAGATCAGCGCAGCATTGAAGCTCAAATTGGACCAGACAAATCCACAGCAAACAGCTCAATATTTGGCTCCATTTTCAGAATCCACCTATCTCCATCAGGTCGTCGCCAGATGTGATTCAGGGAAGCTAGTGAGTTACAAAGATCTGCCAGAAGCACTGTCTTCATTTAATAATGAAGAGGAGGAGTGGAGAGTACATTTTCATGTTCCGGTATTTTTGTCTGATTATGGCTCGATAGCTTCCACACAGGAAGACATCCTTGAGGTACTTTTGCAGCTCAGGTCAAATCCAGTGACCAACCACCTAGAAGTGGAGACGTATACTTGGGAAGTTTTGCCCGAAGCAATCAACCTCGATCTTGCTGGCTCCATCATCAGAGAGCTCCAATGGGTAAATGATAACCTACTAGAGAAATGAACAAAACAGTAGTCATAGATATTGTTGCCTTATCCAAAAGGGTCATTGGCAAACATACGCCTTTTATTCAAAAGTGGATGGAAAAAGGTAAAGGCGTAACAATTGATCCGGTATTGCCTGCAGTGACCTGCTCAAGCCAGTCCGTATACCTGACCGGTAAATGGCCTTCGGAAAACGGGATCGTTGGCAATGGCTGGTACTTCAAAGAGGAATGCGAGATCAAGTTCTGGAGACAATCCAATCACCTGGTGCAAGCTGAGAATGTCTGGGACCTTGCGAAAAAACGTAATCCTGAATTCACAGTTGCCAACATGTTTTGGTGGTACAACATGTACTCCACTGCGGACATACAGGTAACGCCAAGACCGCTGTACCTTCAGGATGGCCGGAAGCTGCCTGACTGCCATAGCCATCCCATGGAACTGCGGGACAGGCTTCAGAAAGAACTGGGCCAGTTTCCGCTATTTTCCTTTTGGGGACCCAATGCCAACATATCTTCCACCAAATGGATCGCTGAAGCTTCCAAAAAGGTGGACCAATGGCATAATCCAACCCTGACCCTGATTTACCTCCCTCACCTGGACTACGGTCTACAGAAGTTCGGCCTGGATTTCAGCAAAATCGGCAAAGACCTCGAAGAAGTGGATGCCGTTGTTGAAGACCTGGTAACATATTATGAAGGTCAGGGAGCCAAAGTCATCCTGCTCTCCGAATATGGAATCACTTCAGTGAACAATCCCGTTCACCTGAACAGGATGCTGAGAAAGGAAGGGTATATCACGGTAAAAGACGAATTGGGCCTGGAGACGCTGGATGCCGGTACAAGTAGGGCATTTGCCGTTTCGGATCATCAGTTGGCCCATATTTACATCAAGAACCCTTTAGACATTCCTCAAGTCAAAAAACTGCTGGAACAGACGCCGGGTGTGGAAATGGTGCTGGATGCAGCAGGTAAAAAACAGCATCACCTAGACCATGAACGTGCGGGTGATCTGATAGCCGTCTCTGACATGCGGTCGTGGTTCACCTACTACTTCTGGCTGGATGATGCCAAAGCCCCCGATTATGCACGCTGCGTGGACATTCACCGCAAGCCGGGTTATGACCCCGTAGAAATGGTGGCTAATCCGAACATCAAGATGCTCAAAGCGACGGTGGGGCTCAAAATCCTCAAAAAGAAACTGGGCTTCCGCTATCTGATGGACATCATCCCTCTGGATGCCACCTTGATCAAAGGTTCACACGGAAGGATCCCCGAAGACCCTCAAGACCATCCTGTTTTGATTTCCCAAAATCAGCAGTCCTTACCCGGTTCACAGATTTCCCCAGTAGCTGTGCAGCAATTGATACTCAATGAGGTATTTGGGTAAAAAACAAACCGGCTGCTCCTTGGAGACAGCCGGTTCTGCTATTCATCACCCCCGTCATCACCTCCGGAATCATTGATGGAATCTTGTTCATTTTGTTTGGCAACAGGGGTTTCTTCCGTGTTTTCTCCCAATTCATCGTTTTGGCTAGAGACTTCTTGTGCATTGGGATGATCTGTTTTGTTTTCCATAATTTTTTTCAGGTCTGTTGAAGTGATGTAAGCTTGCAAAGCTTGTTCCTTACTTCTGGTAATCCTGCCATTTCCATAGGTGGTTGGATATCATTTGTTTTTTTTGATAAATTATCATTACAGAACCAACCCTCAATAACCATGAAACAAAGCAGAAGGAAATTTATATCACGCTCCGCATGCCTTTCCTTAGGAGCCGGGATTTTTACCATCATTCCGTCCAAAGTATGGTCTTCACCTATTGCACCAAGTGATCAGGTCAATATTGCATTGATCGGCTGCAATGGTCATGGTTTTGGGGTTTTGCGGCACCACCTGAATGTACCGGGTACCAATTGTGTGGGCATCTGTGATGTGGATCAGCAGGCATTGCAGCGGCGTATTGCGGAGGTAAAAAGGGATTATGGCAAAGCCCCTGAAGCTTACGACGACTTCAGGAAATTGCTGGAGCGTAAGGACCTTGATGCCGTTATCATTGCTTCGCCGGATCATTGGCACTGCCTGCATATGGTCATGGCTTGCGAAGCAGGAAAGGACGTGTATGTAGAAAAACCTTTGGCCAATACAATAGGGGAATGCAAACTGATGGCAGATGCTGCAGTGCATTACAAACGGGTTGTGCAGGTTGGGCAACAGCAGAGAAGCGGAAAGACTTTTCAGGATGCCTTACAGCTGGTGAAGGACGGGAGAATCGGGCAATTGAGAAAAATCAACATCTGGGCGAATTTTGAATATGGCTTAGGGGCTATTCCTGCCGAAGACACAGCTGTCCCTGCTGGAGTAGATTATGATTTTTGGCTTGGTCCTGCACCGAAGCGGCCCTTCAATAAAAACAGGTTCCATGGAAGCTGGAGGCATTTCTGGGACTACGGTGGTGGTCTGATGTCTGATTGGGGGGTTCACCTGTTGGATATGGCTATGTGGGTGCTTCCCGAACAGGCAGCTCCTAGTAAGGTTCTTACGGTAGCGGCTAATCTTTCAGCACAAAAAAGAGCAAGAGATACCTTTGATACCATGAGTGTCACCTATGTACATCCACAGACAATCATCCAATGGGACATGACTGCGGGCTTGCAGCAAGGCCCATACGAAAAGGCTTATGGGGTGGCTTACACAGGAGAAAAAGGCACTTTGGTTGTGGACAGAAAATCTTATCAACTGTTTCCGGAATGGGATGGTGCCAACAAAGCACCCAAAACAGAACCTCTATTGTTTACGGATGGAAAAGAGTCTCATGATTTCCATGCAGATAATTTTTTAGCGTGTATTAGAAGTAGAGAAGAGCCCATTTGTCCTCCTGAAATAGGGCGAAAAGCAGCCTTGTATGCCCATATTCCTAATATTGCTGGTAGAATAGGAGAGTCTGTATTGGATTGGGATGATGCCAAGCAGCATTTTACAAATAGTACTAAAGCAAACGAATTGATTTTTCCTGGTTACAGGCGCCCATGGGCACTTCCTAAAATCCGTTAAGGGAATAGGTTTGTTTTTAACCAAAGAAATTCAGATGAATAAAGGCGAAAAAGGTCTTCTTTGCACCTTGCAAGAAACACAATCAATTACTTATGCTCTGGATTAGGAGATTCTAGTCCCACTATTCTCTTGATTGTGAACAACACAAATCGGATTGTTGGTTTGACTCTTTCAGTGAAGGAAGAAAATTTGAAGAAAATCAATTAAAAGAAATTTCAACTTGGGGAAGAAGTAGAAGTCTGTATTGAAAATGAGGGAGATGTTACCGATGGGTTATACTTCATATATAATGGTCAGCATACGATGGTTCAGCTGAAGTCACAGAAAATCAACCCATCCATTTGATTAGAAAGAACGCTGGAAAATTGATTGCATCGGATTTCAACTGTTAACTCAAGAGGTCAACATTATGATGGAAATTGGTTTTTGATATGCACCTAGGTCACTTTATTGATCAATTTGACTTCCCTATAGTTTTTAGAGTTATATCATTCCCACTTGCTGATACAAGATGGGTGGGTGATGTCGTTAAGGGCATGGCATTTGCCCAAGGACAATACAAATGAGCATCAACTATATCAAATACACCCATATCCTGTTATTGGCTTCTTTAACAGTGATTTTTGCCTGTGAGCAAACCCCAACTAAAAGTGAGATTTATGAACAGATTGCTGTTCAGCTATCAGAACATCCCCAGGATAGCCTATTGGCGCTTGCGTATAGTGAGCACAATGAAAAGCCACTTTGGGTGGCTCGGGGTGGATTGCAACAAGGTGGACAAAGGTATTGGGATGCACTCGAGGAAGTTGCATTTGACGGACTGGAAGTGAAGGATTACAAATCTGACAGTTTGAGTGATTTGATCCAACAGGCACAGGAAGCAGTTGACCCAAGCATTTTGGCCACTTTAGATATTGCCATAAGCAGGTCATTTCTACAACTGGCAAATGACCTTCATGTAGGGAGAATCCATCCTGACAGATTGGATATAGAATGGGAAATGGACCTTAAAGAACCTACAGAAGATTACATGGAATTGATGCTTGAAGTGGCAAATGGAAAATCTCCTAGCAAGGCCTTCACCCAATTGAGACCTGAAAACGCCCAATATTTAGGCCTTCGCCAACAGCTTAAGAAACTGCTTGAGCAAAATCAAAATCCCATTGAAGCGATACCTTCTTTTACTGGTAAGATTGAAGTTGGCCAACATCATGCTGCAATTCCTGCCATCAGAAAAAAATTAGCTTTTTGGGGTTTTGGAGATTCGGAAACTACTGAGAGTGATCTATATACTGAAGCGCTTGAAATACAGGTAAAAGCCTATCAGCGAAAGCATGGTCTTAACGAAGATGGAATAATTGGTCAGGGATTTTTGGAAGTTGTTAACTATAGCTTAGACGACCTCATTACCAAAGCCAAGGTGAATTTGGAAAGATGGAGGTGGTTACCTGACTATACCGACTCTGATAGAAACAAAGTCATTGTCAACATTCCTGATTTCCAACTTTTCTACATGCAGGGTGATGATACTGTCCTTGTTTCCAAGGTGGTGGTAGGAAAAGAGTATAGGCAGACTCCTGTTTTCAAATCAAAAATGACTTATATGGTATTCAGTCCTACATGGACATTACCTGAAACCATCCTTTGGGAGGATGCTATCCCTTCTATTCAGAATGATCCTGATTATCTTGTTAAAAACGAGATGAAGCTGCTTGATTTCCAAGGAAATGAAGTCAATTATGAAAAAATAAAATGGAATAGAATTGAAGGAAAAAGTGATTTTCCATACATGATTAGGCAATCACCAGGTACCAAAAACCCACTAGGTCAGGTGAAATTCATGTTTCCAAATGATTATAGCATCTATATCCACGACTCCCCGGCAAAGAGCCTTTTCTCCAGAGAAGAGCGCATGTTCAGTTCAGGTTGTATCCGGATGGAGAAACCCAGAGAACTAGCTTCTTTGTTGCTTGAAGATATGGAAGACTGGGATGATGAAAAGATTGACTCATCTATGAATCTGCAAAACGAGCAAAATGTCAAATTGAAGCATGCCCAAGATGTATGGATATTATACCTTTCTGTTTGGGAGCAGTCAGGACAGTTAGCAATTAGGGAAGATATTTACGACATGGATAAAAAGGTGGCTAAAGCAATGGGCTTAACTGTTTCTGGAAGTTTCCTCTAATCATTTGAATAAAGGGAATTGAGGATTAGGCAAATGGGCTTCTTTGAACAACTTTTCCATTTCTGATATTACTTCTGGGTGATGAGCTGCGACATTGTCGGATTCCGAAGGATCAAGATCCAATCTATACAACTCAATTGGTTTGTTGGAAGCAGTTCTAAGATCGTATTTGACTGCTTTCCAGTTACCTTTCCGGATGGCCTGACGACCGCCTAGTTCGACAAATTCCCAATACAGGAAGTCATGCGCTGCTTGTTTCTGGCCTGTAAGCGTAGGGACCAAAGATATGCCGTCTATATTCTTCGGGACGGTTGCACCGGCGACTTCTGCAAAGGTAGGCATCAGGTCCCAAAACGCGGAAACATGGTCACTGCGGCTTCCTGCCTGGATTTTCCCCGGCCAATGCATGATGAGGGGAACTCTTATCCCGCCTTCATACAGGTCACGCTTATATCCTTTCAAGCCGCCGTTGCTATTGAAAAAATCCGGATCATTGCCTCCTTCCTGATGCGGTCCGTTGTCTGATGAAAAGACAATCAAGGTTTGTTCATAAATCCCTTGAGCTTTGAGTTGCTGCACCAATTCACCGACCTGTCTGTCTAGCATTTCTACCATTGCGGCATAGGTAGCACGGGGATAGGATACGGACTTGTAGCCGGGAATGAGGATGTCCGGGCCATAATCATGCCCAGGAGGAGCTTGATAAGGGGTCTCTTCACCAAATTTGCTCCTGTATTTATGAAACACTGCATCTTCGATCACGGCAAGTTCTGCATGTGGCATGATCATGGGGACGTATAGAAAAAACGGTCTATCCTTGTTTGCTGCAATGAATTCCATGCTTTGCTGGTGGATCAACTCAGGCGCAAAGGTTTTTTTGGAGGTCCAGTCATTTCCTTCAAGAATTACTTTTTCTGCATTGTGCCAAAGGTATTCCGGAAAGTAACGGTGTGCCTGCCGCTGGCAGTTATAGCCGAAAAAGGTATCAAAACCCTGTCTGTTGGGATCACCTGTGGTTCCTACCATGCCCAATCCCCATTTGCCAAAAGCCCCGGTCACATATCCTGCCTCTTGAAGCATTCTGGGCAACAGCATCAGGGTGTCCGGCATGGGAAACTGTCCTTCAGGCTGGATTTCGAAATTCCCTCGGATAGGCGTATGACCGGTATGCAGGCCGGTCATCAATGCGGCGCGGGAAGGAGCGCAGACAGTGGTTCCGGAGTAATGTTGGGTGAAGAGCATACCTCCTTTGGCAAGTGCATCCAGGTTTGGTGTCTCAATTTTTTCCTGACCATACACTCCGATATCACCATATCCCAGATCATCCGCCAAAATGAAAACGATGTTCGGTTTGGCTACCTCCATGGGTTTATCTGTTGCTTTACATGCTATTCCTGCTGCTGAAGCGATGAGTATGAGGATCATTCTGTACATGGTCAGACAGATTTTTTTTGCTGAAACCAGTCAATCCAAAACAAGCCTACAAACCAAGCCAATGTGCCTGAGATCAGCCATTTGTTGAGCTGTGACTGATCTATGGCGTCTGAATAATAAGCGAATGAAGCCCCCAGCATCAGGAGCAGGACGAGTATGGCAAATCCGGTCCGTATCATTTGGATAGAAATTTTTTGCTGAACAACAGGAACAAAAGGCCGCAGGTCACCCAAGCAGGGAAAGTAAAGAAGGCTAGAAACACATCGAGATACATTGCTAAGCTGAAGAAAATGCCCATGCTGATCAGCCATGCCGCCAAAACTGGGAGATTGAAAGAAATCCCTTTTTTCAATGCATAGTCACGCAATATTCCAGCTTTATCCGCAAGGTAATGTTCAAAGAAAACAACGGCTCCTATTGGGGCGAGGATAAAGCCATATACAGCCACAAAATCCAGTAGTTTCATGGCAAATGCGGGAAATAAACCTGCCACAGTCGCAATTGCACCTGTGATCAAGGTGACTTTGACAGTAGAGCTTTTAGGGAAAATGGCCTGAAATGCCAAACCAGCCCTGTATATGGTTGGATTGGCAGTGGTCCATCCTGCCACTACCACACAAAGCAAACCTGTCAATCCTACTACATCATATGCCAATGGGCCAGGTGCTACTGGAGGCAATCCTCCAGAGGCAAATATCGCTGAAGCTTCAGGGCTTTTGAGGTACAAGGCGTACATCAGACAAGCAGCTATCCAAGCCATAAAATGCCCCAGATAAGCCCCTCCTGCCGGAGTCCAGCCTACGTTGTTGTTGTCCGCATAGCGCATGATGCTCATGTCCGACATGCCCATGTGCATGGCAGCATTGCAGAACCAGGCAAAACACATCACGTGCCAGAAGGTATATTTAATTTGTCCTGGAAAAGGCTCAGAACCTGTTCCCCATACCGCCCAAAGATCTTCAAAGCTGCCTACCCCTAGTCTCTTGGCCGCAACAATTCCTGCAATTAAAAACACCAAAATCATCCAGGGTGCAGCAATATTTGAAAATTTTGAGACAGCATCATATCCTTTTGCTGCTACAATAGATATGACTGCGCCTATACCCAGTACTACCAAGATCCATGAGAGGCTATTGGGCATGGTGTCCGAAAGTGCTGGCATAGGCATGTCGAAGGGTATGCCAACTGCAGTAGCTGAAACTGTAATCATAGCGCCAGCCAAAAAACAAAATAGGACTCCATTAGCCAGATTGTAAACCGTCACAAGGTTTCTTCCACAGATTCTTTCAAGCTTATAATACAAGGTGAGTCTGGTAGCTGTAGCAACGGGAGTAGTGATGTATCTCCAAGATAAGGTGGCGAGGATATTGCCCACTATCAAGCCTACAATTAAATCAAAGGCAGAGACACCTGCAGTAAGAAACAGAGGACCAATGACAAATTCAGTTCCGGCAGCCTGTTCACCAGCATACATGCCTAGGAATTTCCGCCAGTCTTTGAGATGGGATTTGGGGACAGGTTCACGTTCAAATTCACCTATTGTCGGCTCCTGATGTAGGACCTGATTTGTTTCCATGGGTTTTATTTTGGGTTATAAAATGGAAAATACAAATTTTTCAATTTGCAGACTGTCCTGCCTTATCCTGTGACCGATGAAGATTCTTCTGCTATAGGGACTCCCTCACAATAACTTTAAATTCATTTTTAACCTGTTTGCCTTTTTTATTGAGGATCATCTCGGCTAAAGTTCCACCCATTTTGGCAAAATCAGTAGTAATTACGGTAATCCCCTTTTGAAGTACTTCCTTGAGAGGAGTCTCATTATAGGAGAGTATCCCAAGATTTTTACCTACTTTAAGCTCTTTGTTGGCTCTTGCGTGTTTGATCAGGTTGACCAAATCCGATTCTTCTATGACGATATAGGCCTCGCCGGATTTAAGATGCGTGTCCTGACTTATTTCAGGAATAATCTGATACTCAAACCTAAACTCTACCGCAAATTTTTTGAATCCTTGTAAAATCTCTTCTGGATAAGGGTAAGTGGCATGCATGGGGAAGACAAGCACAAGCTTGTTGTACTTTACAATTCGGGATTTTAATTCTTTCAGTGCCTCATAAATATCCATCTTGAAGTCTTGAAATACACCTCCAAAAAAGCCATTCAACTGCATGATATTTTTGTCCAGAAGGATTAGCTTGTCCAGAGGAAGTTTTCGGATAAGGTCAAGTGCGGCCGCTTCCTGGTCTTTTTTGAAATGGGGCATGATGACATAGTAATCAAAATTCCCCTCCTGTTGCTCAAGTAATTTTTTGAAAAGACTTATTTCACAATGGTATACATGAAAACTGATGTCCGCCCTGTCTTCAAGCTGCATTACCAAAGCATTGTAAATTTCTTTTTTATAGGCGCTCAGTTTGTTGAAAAGTAAAAGGATGTTGAATTTAGAGAGGATATTGTTGTTGTTGATATAATAACCTTTTCCTTTCACCGCCGCAATGATGCCCTGTTTTTTCAGAATCAAATAGGCTTTTTCCACCGTATCTCTCGACAGGTAATAATCAGAACTGAGATTGTTGATGGAGGGGATTTTATCTCCATACTTCAATGCCCCAGTTGCAATTAAAGATTTGACCGCTTTGACGATCTGTATGTACTTCGGTATGCTTGATGTCTCATCAATAGGGAGATTCAGCTTCATGCCATGTAGATTTAGTCAAAACTGATAAATTTTGTTAAGCTTAAGTCAAATGGCTTGAAATAACAAATGGAAATGTTCTATTTTCCCGATATCTTATTTTGACAGGTAACTACAGGATGCAAAGCCATTTCAGTAAACCTAATTTTGAAAACCTAAATGATAAACCATGCCAACAACAAACATGTCTTTCAAACATGTGTCCTACCTGTGGGACCAGGCAAAAGCTGACGCAATTGCCAATGATGAAGTAGCCCTTTTGATATACCGTTCTAATATTTTGGGTGCAGATTTGAGGATCACCAACTATGGAGGGGGAAACACCTCCTGCAAGACTTTTGAAAAAGACCCGCTAACGGGCAAGGAAGTGGAAGTCATGTGGGTCAAAGGTTCCGGCGGTGACATCGGCACCTTGACAAAATCCGGCTTGGCAGGTCTGTATGTGGACAAGCTCCGCGCTTTGGAAGGAATTTACAGAGGCATTGACCACGAGGATGAAATGGTTGGTCTCTTCAATCACTGCATCTACGACCTGGATTCCAAGGCCCCGTCCATTGATACCCCATTGCATGCATTTTTGCCATTCAGACATATTGACCACCTGCATCCGGATGCTGCCATTGCGATAGCCGCTTCCAAAGAAGGTGAAAAAATCACGCAGGAACTCTTTGAAGGACAGATTGCCTGGGTGCCATGGCAGCGACCAGGTTTTGACCTTGGCCTTCAGCTCCGCAATGCCCTGGATGCCAATCCGGGCATCAGGGGAATCATGCTGGGCGGTCACGGACTCTTTACCTGGGGTGATACCGCGTATGATTGCTACATCAACAGCCTTGAAGTCATTGAAAAAGCCTCTGCTTATCTGGAAGCGCATTATGGAAAAAATCGGCCCGTCTTCGGAGGACAAAAACTGCAGTCCCTGGATCCGGAAAGCAGAAAAGACCAGGCAGCCAAAATCGCACCTTTGCTGAGGGGGCTGGCTTCCAGTTACAGCCGCATGGTCGGTACTTTCAATGATTCAGACACTGTTTTGCAGTTCATCAATTCCAATGACCTGGATAAGTTGGCCCCATTGGGTACTTCCTGTCCTGATCATTTCCTCAGGACAAAAATTGCCCCTTTGGTACTTGACATCCCGGCAGATCATGATTTGTCCGATTTAAAAGCACTGAAAAGCCATATCGAAAAACTATTTGCCGGATACAGGGAAGGATATAAAGCCTACTACCAAAAACACAAAAGACACAACAGTCCTGCGGTAAGGGATCCGAATCCTGTCATCATCCTGTGGCCCGGGGTGGGGATGTTTTCCTATGCCAAAGACAAGCAGACCTCGCGGGTCGCTTCCGAATTTTATATCAATGCCATCAATGTGATGCGCGGAGCCGAGGCAGTATCCGAATATGTATCCCTACCACTGCAGGAAGCATTTGATATCGAGTATTGGTTGCTCGAAGAAGCCAAGCTGCAGCGGATGCCAAAGGAAAAACCCCTCTCCCGCAAAGTTGCGCTGATCACCGGAAGCGCAGGAGGCATAGGCAAAGCCATAGCCGACAAACTTGTCGCAGAAGGGGCCTGTGTGGTGCTCAGTGACATTGACCATGACCGGTTGGCGGAAGCCAGAAAGGATTTTGGCAAGGATGCAGCCATTGCTGTCAAGCTTGATGTACTGGACAACGATACCATTGCCAAAGCTTTTAAAGAAGCCTGTCTGGCATTTGGTGGTGTCGATATTTTGGTGAACTGTGCCGGACTGGCGATCAGCAAACCGCTGACAGAAACCTCCGAGGCAGACTGGGACTTGCTCAATGACGTGTTGGTCAAAGGCCAGTTCAAAGTTTCCCAAGCAGGGGTGGCAGTCATGCGCGCGCAGGGGCTGGGAGGGGATATCATCAACATTGCCTCCAAAAACGCATTGGTTTCCGGACCCAACAATGTGGGGTACGGTACCGCCAAGGCAGCGCAGGTGCACATGTCCAGGCTACTCGCAGCCGAATTGGGTCCTGACAAAATCCGCGTCAACGTGGTCAATCCCGATGCCGTCATCGAAGGCTCCAAAATCTGGGAAGGAACCTGGGCAGCCGGAAGGGCCAAAGCATATGGCATTACCATGGAGGAACTGCCTGCCTTCTATGCCAAAAGGACGCTGATGAACGAGATCATTTCCACAGAAGACATTGCCAACGGCGTCTTCGCCTTCGTTGGGGGCTACCTGTCCAAAAGCACCGGAAACATTCTCAATGTAGATGGAGGAGTGGCGGCTGCCTTTGTGAGATAGTTTCACGAAAAGACGCAAATTAATGCCACGAAGGCACCAAGATTTTCATGTGTATCTCCTTTGTTTGTAATTTCATGGAAAATACATTTGGAAATAAGTGCCTTAGCTTCTTTGTTAAGCTGATTGCTGGCAGCGTCTTCGCCTAACTTTACAAAAAAATAATCTTAGAGTCTTCGTGCCTTTGTGGCTTACATAATCTTAGTGCCTTTCAAACATGAGAATAAGCACCGATCAGATACAACATATAAACAAGTCCAAGGCAGCGGACCATCAGCGGGAGTTTGAGTTTCTGGCAGAGCGGTTGGAGAAAAAGGGGCATGATGTAGTGTCATTGATCCGGCAGATACAGGCCATGCAGATAGCCATCCCTTCCTGGGCACTGGGTACCGGTGGCACCCGTTTCGGGAGGTTTTCGGGTGGAGGGGAGCCTGCTACCTTGATCCAGAAGATCCAGGATGTGGGGCTGCTCCATGCGCTCAACCGCTCTTCAGAAGCGGTGTCACTTCATATCCCCTGGGACATCCCGCAGGATTATGATGCCATCCGTCAGGTAGCAGCGGAGGCGGGCATAGCTTTCGATGCGGTCAATTCCAATACTTTTCAGGATCAGCATGGTCAGGACTTATCCTACAAGTTCGGTTCGCTGGCGCATGATGACAAGCGGGTCAGGGATCTGGCTGTGGCGCACAACCAGGAAGTGATCAGGATAGGGGAGCAGCTGGGTTCCAAAGCCCTGACCGTATGGCTGGCAGACGGTAGTTCCTTTCCCGGGCAACACAGCCTCCGCAAGGCATTGCAAAATACGCATGAAGCACTTCAAGAGATCTATAGCACCCTTCCGGAAGATTGGAAAATGCTGATCGAATACAAGCCGTATGAGCCGTATTTCTACAGTACCGTCATACCGGACTGGGGGACTTCTTTCCTTTTGGCCAACAAGCTTGGCAATAAAGCCTATACCCTGGTGGATCTTGGCCATCACCTGCCCAATACCAATATTGAACAGATCGTGGCGACCTTGATGACAGAGCAAAAGCTCGGTGGTTTCCACTTCAACGACTCCAAATACGGGGACGATGACCTTACGGTAGGCAGCATCAAGCCCTACCAACTCTTTTTGATATTCAATGAGCTACTGGCAGGATTCGAGGAGACGGACAACCCTGTTCCTGCCTGGATGATAGATGCCAGCCATAACCTCAAGGATCCTCTGGAAGACCTGCTTCAGTCCGTAGAGGCGATCAAACTGGCCCATGCACAGGCCCTGACAGTGGATAGAAAAGCTTTGGCTGCTGCCCAACAGGAACAGGATCTGGCCAGGGCACAGGAGATCCTGCAGGATGCCTTCCGCACAGACTTTAGGCCTTTGGTCAGAGAGGCAGTGCGACAGGCCGGAGGGGCCATTTCTCCTGTACAGGTCTATAGGGAGCTGAATGTCCGGGAGCAACTGATCAGGGAAAGGGGTCAGGCAAGTAAAGCAAGTGGATTGTAATGGAAAAGATCAAGGTTACTGCCATCTTCGATATCGGGAAGACCAATAAAAAATTCTTCCTTTTTGACCGGGAAATGAAAGAGGTCTACCGGGTATACCACAGATTGGATTATATCCGCGATGAAGATGGTGAGGACTGTGAATGCGTCCACACGCTGACCAAGTGGGTGAGGGATACATTTGAGGCGGCCCTTGCACTACCTGAATTCGAGATCACCAAATTGAACTGTACGACCTATGGAGCTTCTTTTGTACATGTTGACAAAGCAGGTCAGCCTGTAGCGCCCTTGTACAATTACCTCAAGCATTATCCTGCAGAGCTTTTGGAGCAGTTTTACAAGGCATATGGACCTATAGAGCAATTCAGCAGGGAGACTTCTTCACCGGAACTGGCCATGTTGAATTCCGGATTACAGCTGTATTTCCTGAAATATGCCAAGCCGGAATTTTATGGGAGGACCTTCCGCAGCCTGCATCTGCCCCAATATGTTTCCTCATTGTTCACCGGAAAGTTTGTGTCCGAATACACCAGTATCGGCTGTCATACCGGACTCTGGGATTATCAGAAGGGGGATTACCACAAGTGGGTAAGAGATGAAGGGATAGACCAAAAGCTACCGGAGGTAGTGGATACAAAGACAAATTTCCCGGTTCAGTTTGACGGGAGGACTATTCAGGTAGGGGTAGGGATTCACGATTCATCTGCTGCGCTGCTGCCTTATCTGAACAGCAATACCGAACCGTTTGCTTTGCTTTCTACAGGCACCTGGGCCATCAGCATCAATCCCTTTAATGCCTCGGCACTGACTGTTGAACAGCTCAGGCAGGATTGCCTGCATTTTCTGAGCATCTCCGGTCGACCCATTAAGATCAGCAGGCTATTTATAGGGGAGGAGCATAAGGTGCAGATTGAGAAGCTTTATGCTTATTTCAGGCTAGAAAAAGGGTACTACAAACAGTTGGGATTTGAAAAAGACAGGTATGCCAAAGCCAAATCTAAACCTGGGAAGAGGTTTAAGTTCGAATACCTGAAGCCGGAATTGTTTGGGCTGTCGCAGGCAGCGTCCACTGATTGGCCCAATTTTGTTGATTTTGAAGATGCTTATTACAGCTTTTTGCATGAACTTACAGACCTGCAGGTAATTTCACTTTCCTTGGTTCTGAATGGCAGTACCCAAGTCAACAAGCTTTATATTGACGGGGGCTTCAATGCAAATCCTATTTTCGTAGGGATGCTTAGGGATAAACTGCCTGGAATCACAATTGAAACCACCGATTTTGCTTTAGGGACGGCTTTGGGGGCGGGGATGTTGGTGAATTGATTAGGTCCAAACCTTTTGGTTTATGTGACACGACTCAAAAAAAGAATGGCAATGCAAATCCTTCGGTTTTTCAGTTAATAGGAAGGTGTTCATCAAATAATTATCTTGAAAAACGGAATTATGTTGGGGCAATTACCTGATAAATAATTGGTTGTTATTTATTTCAATACAAAAATCCGAAAACCCATAGGGGCAGTTTATTCCCAAAACCGACTTCCAGGTCGTCCAGTGCCAAAAAAGCATTCTCCAAACCTTTAATTTGAGAACTGTCTTTACTTCTTCCTCCTACCTCAAAAATGAATTTTTCATCTATAAGGAAGTCTCCTTTTTTGCTTAGACTTACCAGGTGTCCACTGTTCCGTAACTGATTGATAAAAAAGGTCTCCCGGAGTGTGCCCAAATTGGGCGAAGACTCAAAAGCATAAAGAAAGTTAGGGTTTTCTAAGTAGATTTTTCCTGGCTTTTGCAATAGGCTGATTCCTCTGACTTCTTCAAAAAGCAAGCTCAATATCTTGGCATCTTCCAAATGCTTCAGGAAAATATTGACTGTCTGTCGACCCAATTGCATTTTTTCGGCAATCTTGGATATATTGGGTTCGAAAGGTACTGTCTCAGCAATAATCCCTAACAATTGTTTGATTTTAAATACATTGGCAGCACTGTATCCTTGCACCATTGCAAGGTCACTTTCCAATACGGTGTTGATAATTTGAATAAGACGTTGTGGAATTCTTTCTTTGGAAGCTGAATTGCTGAAAGGAAAATACCCAAAGTGTAAATAGTCTTTGAACAAAGGTAGAACAGGTAGCTTTATTTGTTTGATCAATTGTTCCGTTACTGCTTGGGGTTGCTGTAAAATTTCTCCTAGTATGACAGGACCAATTGTTATCTGATGATGAAGGGACAAAAATTCACGAAAAGACAAGCCTTCCAAAATCTGAACAGACAACCTTCTGCTGAGGTCAGCTTCTCCTTTAAACAAGTCAAGTGCAGACGAACTCGTGAAAATCACTTTCAAGGAGGGTATCCCATCATAGATCAACTTCAATTCCCTTGACCAATTAGGATACCTATGCACCTCGTCAATCATCAAAAGGCTTCCTCCATAACTACTCCAAAGCGATGCCAGTTCAAATATGCTTTGATGATAGAAGAATGGATGTTCTGCCGTGACATACAAACCCTTGTTATTCTTGGCCAAGTATTGATCTAAAAACTGAAGAAGTAAGGTTGTTTTCCCTATCCCTCTTAATCCTTTGATCCCTAGAAGCCTTTCATCTACATACAATTGAGGGTACAAGTACCGCTGCCATCCTTTTTGAAGATTTTTTAGTAAGCTGTTCTGAAACTGAAGTAGCTCTTCCACCTATTTTTGATTTGTTTACAAATCAAAAATAGGATATTATGATTTATATTCAAATCAAATAATTCAAAAAAGTGGTTTACATTCAAATCAAATTTTTTTATTTGTAGCAGTGTATATCGACGGAGGCTTCAATGCAAATCCGATTTTTGTAGATGCTAAGGGACAAGCTTCCCGGAGTAAACATAGAAGCCACAGATTTTCCTTTTGGGCACGGCGCTCGGGGCGGGGATGTTGATGAATCAAAAACCAGGTCAAAACAGATTTAATTAAATTCTGAAGGTTGTTTCTTTCCGACTTGAAACCGGACTTTATAAGTAGCATTATAAAACCAGGGGAAAAGAATATCCGTCCCATATGCCGAAAACCCTACTGCATTTCTGACATTGGGATTTCTGGACTTCCATTCTGCATCCAACTCCAGCAAGAGCCCTACCCGCTGGTATTTGTTGACAATGGTCATTGGGGTTGGATCCTGGGGATTAAAGAAATTCCTGACCCTTACTGCTTCACCGCCTAACTGAAGTGATGGTCCTGCTCCAAAAGCCAATCTAAATCCCGAACCACCCTGGATGATGTCATACCTTAACGTAGGGCTGAGAAAAATACCTGAAGATTGATCTATGGTAGAAAGCTCATTGTTTTCCAGATTACCCAAAGATTGGTAAAAAGAAACACCTGCATTGAAAGACGTTCTACCCCAGACGATGTAATTCAATTCATTGGTCATATTCAATCCCCATAAAAGGTTGTTTCCATCTATGGAAGCTCCTGCTCCAAAAGTATACTGAAGCTTTGGTGTTTGCTCTTGAGAAAAAGCTAAAATGGGTAAAGTCAACCCAACAATTGTCGCACAGACATGTAAAAATTTTTTCATAAAATATAAGCTTATATTAATCTATGTTGAAAAGTAGGGATTTTTTTTATAAAATAATGATTTAGTGGATAAAACTAAAGTTTGTAAATGAACTGAGGAATCTTCTTGTTTCCATTCAACCCTGAGCTATTGTCTGCTGAAAAAATAGAACTTGGCTATGTTTTCAATTTAAAGTATGGCAAACATCCGCATTCCTGTCCTGCTAAATGAAGTCCCGTTAAGATCTGTTCGTTTTGCTTATTATTTTTAATACAAAAGTGATCAAGGCTGTAATTCTTTATGGTTTTAATATTTTCATTCTAATCTCCCGATAATACTCGTTAATGCATCAACTATGTTTTAAAGTTCTGATCATTCTTCTTTGACCGTAGTCTTTTTCGAAAAAGTAAATTCATTTCATTGACTTTGTAGCGTAGATATTGCCGAATACGATCAATACCACTATCCCCACCAAGGTTACCAAGATGCCTATTGTCCTACTTAATTCAGGCCGATCCATCCAGCCTCCGATCAGGTACCCTCCAATTACAAGCATACCATAATGACAAAAACCGTACTGGCGAAAGCAGGCAATCCATTGGCCTTTGTATTTTCTCTTTCTCTTTGGGACAATTGGCTATAACCTGCCAGAATATTTGGAAAAAATCTTACAATAATACCAACTGCGAAAAAGACCAAAGCTAAATGCATTTTACCCCTATTTTGATGTGTAACTAAAAATATGAAAGAAATACCTAAGTCAAAACAAAAGCAGGTTTTCCATTCCATTTCATGAAGAATTTTTTCACAATTGGGTATATTTAACTACTGGTTTTCTTTGGGATTCTATCTCTTATTCCTGTTTCAAGAATTTATGAAGAACATACGCCGCTCCTATTTCAAGGATGAATTTGCTGATAAAGAGAAATTTTTACAATGGGTAGACCGGTTGGAAAATCACAACAACAGGACTTATGGACGCCATGAAGTCAAAACTGCTCTTGGTAAGACCCATGTGTGGAGTTTGAACGCTGCAGAAATTGATATGGAAACACTCATTGTCTTTCCTGGCGCCAGGACCACCTCTCTTATCTGGGATTTGGACAGAGGACTAGATAACCTACGCATCCCTGTCCGGATATTTTTGGTTGAAACCAATGGTCTTCCCAATCTTAGTGATGGTTCCACTCCCGATATCAAATCTCTTGAATATGGAGAATGGGCAGCTGAGGTAATGGATAAATTGCAGGTAAAGAAGGCATATGTGGCAGGAGCTTCATTTGGTGGGCTGATTTGCATGAAGTTAGGAATTGTCCAGCCTGAAATGATCAAAGCTGCTTTTCTGTTGAACCCGGCATGTTTGCAGTGGTTCTCTTTGGGATTCAAAAACCTGTATTACAACCTGCTTCCTATCATAAGAACTTCCGCGGCTAATGTCTCCAAATTTTTAGACAAGGCGGTTTTTAACAAACCCAACCATCAACTTTCGGATTTTTCTGAAAAAATGTTGGTAGACTATGAGGTCTTCGCTATCAGCAGATACAAGGATAATACGCAAAAGCCCTATTTTATGGGAGTACAACTTGAAGAAGTGAAAGTAGATACCTTTGTGCTGCTAGGGGACAAGGATCTTTTGTTTCCTTATCATAAATCACTTCAAAACGCAGAAAAGTTGATCAGAAACCTTAAGGAGATCAAAGTCTTTGCTGATGTCGGACATGGGATTGAGACCTACGCTCCTGCGTTGGCCTACATAGGAGAAAAGATTGAGGGACTTAATAGATCAACTTCAAAATAGGAATCAGAGCTAAACCTGACAGTACAGGATATTGATGTTTGAAAGGTTTTGGATATTGGGCACTTCTCCTATTGGTTTTGGAAGAAACAAAATCACGAAATTGAATTTTTATTCGCTTATTATAGTGCGGATAATTTTATAGTAAAGTACTTATTTATGGTTCAGGATAAACGCATCGCTCTCTTCATCCCCTGTTATGTCGACCAATTTTACCCCAATGTAGCCATCGCTACTTTGGAATTGTTGGAAAAGCTGGGCTGTCAGGTAACCTACCCTACGGGGCAGACCTGCTGCGGACAGCCTATGGCCAATGCAGGGTATGAGCGGGATACCACCGGCACCATCAAGCACTTCTTGGATACTTTTGCAGGCTTTGATTATGTTGTGGCTCCTTCCGGAAGCTGTGTCCTACATATCAAAGAGCATGCACCCACCATTCCGGGTAGAGAAGCAGAACAGCATGCAATGCACGACAAGGTCTTTGAACTTACGGAATTTTTGACCGACATCCTGAAAATTGAGAGTATCTCGGGCAGCTATCCGCATAAAATCGGCTTCCATGCTTCCTGCCATGGGCACAGGGGACTTCGCCTGGGAGCCAGTTCGGAGCGCCATGATCCTGACTTCAGCAAGGCCAAAAAACTTCTGGGTGACCTTGAAGGTTTGGAATGGGTGGAGCTGACCCGCAAAGATGAATGCTGCGGATTCGGTGGGACTTTTGCCGTTACCGAAGAAGCACTGTCTGTTCAGATGGGAAAAGATCGCCTGGAAGACCACCTCACCCAAGGGGTAGAGGTCCTGACAGGTGGTGACATGTCCTGCATCATGCACCTGGAAGGTATCGCCCGGCGGAATAATCAAAACATCAAGTTCAAACATATTGCGGAAATCCTTAACGAAGTCCTTTTATGAGCCACCCCACCAAAGCAGCTGAATTTTTACAAGATCCTGCCAAAGCCAAATGGCACGATGAGACGCTGTGGTTTGTGCGGGACAAGCGTGATACCATCAGCAAGACCATCCCTGAGTGGGAACAGCTCCGCGACCTCGCCTCAGGAATTAAAGACAACGTGCTTGCCAATCTGGACAGCTACCTGGAGGAATTTGAGCGGCATGCTCAAGCGAATGGGGTTCAGGTGCATTGGGCAGCCGATGCCGATGGACACAACAGCATCGTATTGGACATCCTCCAACGCCACAGTTGCAAGGCCATCGTCAAGAGCAAATCAATCCTGACGGAGGAATGCCACCTCAATCCTTATCTGGAGCAGCATGGGGTAGAGGTAGTGGATACGGATCTGGGTGAAAGGATCGTTCAATTTCTCAATCAGCCCCCCAGCCATATTGTTTTGCCTGCAATTCACCTGAAGAAGAAAGACATTTCAGAGATTTTTCATGAAAAGCTGCGTACAGAAAAAGGGAATGAAGACCCGGCCTACCTGACCCATGCTGCGCGGCTTCACCTGCGGGAGAAGTTTCTTGCGGCCAAAGTTGCCATTACGGGTGTGAATTTCGGCGTTGCCGAGACGGGTGAGTTTGTGGTCTGTACCAATGAAGGCAATGCGGATATGGGCGTACACCTGGCAGATGTGCACATTGCCTGCATGGGCATTGAGAAGATTATTCCCAGAAGAAAAGACCTAGGTGTGTTTCTGCGCCTGCTGGCCCGCTCGGCCACAGGTCAGCCAGTGACCAATTACAACTCGCATTTCCGCTCCCCCGCACCGGGCAAAGAAATCCATATCATTCTGGTGGACAACGGCAGGACCGCCCAACTTGCCCGTGACAAATTCCGCAACTCCCTCAAGTGCATCCGCTGCGGGGCCTGCATGAACACCTGCCCGATCTACAGGAGAAGCGGTGGCTACAGCTATGGCTCGGTGGTACCAGGTCCGATAGGATCAATCTTATCACCTGGATTGGATGTCAAAAAATACAGCAGCCTTCCATTTGCCTCTACACTCTGCGGTTCCTGCACAGATGTATGTCCTGTCAAGATCAACATCCATGAGCAGCTCTATGAGTGGAGGCAGGAAATCACCAAAGCCCAGGGCACCAATGCCAAAAGCATTTCCATGAAAATCGCCAACGGCATCTTTGCGGTTCCTTTTGCCTACAACATCAGTGGCGCCATGTTGCGCGGTGCATTGAAGTTTCTGCCGGACAGCATCACCTACTCCGGACTCAATACCTGGGGCAAGCAGCGGGACCTCCCCGCAACCCCCAAAGAAACTTTTAAAGAATGGTACAAGAAAAACAGGTCATGAGCAGCAGGGAAAGCATATTGAACAAAATCAAAGCCATCGCCAAACCCGGGGCAGTGCTGCCGGAAATTCCGGATTTCGCATTTCCTGAAGACAAACTTATGGCCTTTGAGAGGTCATTGAATGGCAACAAAGCTGAAGTCATCGATGCGCAGCAGTTGCTCGAATTTTTGGAGATCAATGGCTATACCAAAATCTTGGCTTTGGCAAAAGGTTGGGAGCACCTGTCAACAACCACACTTCCGGATGATCCTCATGCACTTGATGGACTTGAGGTAGCCATTCTTCAGGGACAGTTCGGTGTTGCCGAAAACGGAGCCATCTGGCTGACAGATGAAAACTTGGGTCATAGGGCCTTGCCTTTTATCACCGAGCATCTGGTTATTGTTCTGGAAAAGAATAGTCTGGTGTCTAATATGCACGAAGCCTACACCAGAATAGGTAATCAGGCATCCGGCTTCGGCCTCTTCATCGCCGGACCATCCAAGACCGCTGACATTGAGCAATCCCTGGTCATCGGAGCCCACGGGGCAAAGAGTCTGAGGGTGGTATTTGAGTATTGAGATGTGGGTATTGAGTATTGAGATTTAGACGTGAGACTTTAGAAAATAGACCTAATTCTTGCGTCTTATGTCTTACGTCTAACATCTAAAAAATTTGGCCGCGGAAAGCCAAAGATCCGGTTCAACCTTCCGCCAAAAACAGGGATGCTAAAGATAGGTGTTTTGGGCCTTCCGCTCCAGATGCAAGCACCACTAGCCACGGCCAAGAAATTCTTGCGTCTTATGTCTTATGACTAACACCTATACAAATTGGCCACTTCAAGCAATAGATCCAATGTAAAACGAACACCTATTGACAATGTCTGATGTAGGTTGATGTACGGACAAAAGCTCCGTAGGAGCGACCGATATCATAGCCCGGGGTTTCAACCCCGGGAAAAAGAAATCGATTGTTTTGTTTTTGGCCGCGGCAAGCCAAAGATCCGATTCAACCTTCCGCCAAAAACAGGGATGCTAAAGA